>JAOUKW010000262.1 GCA_029882335.1 Candidatus Heimdallarchaeota archaeon
AATACCTGCAAGAAAGCTCGAAACAATCAAATTTAGATGCGGTATCGGAGTAAAAGAAGGAGAAAATTTAACATGTACAATAACTTTGATGAAACAAGAATAAGACTACCTGAAAAAGCAATCCCATTATTGAGATATCTAGAAGCAAATGGACCAAAAACTCAGAGAGAATTGATAGAATCTTTGAATTTACCTACAAGAACTGTAAGATATTCAATTAGACGTCTCTTGGAAAGAGGTTTAATTAAAAAAGTACCGAATCTCAAAGATATGAGATCTGTCTTTTATCATATTAGTCCTGAAGTTGCTGATGTTGAGGCTGTTATCGCAGAAGAAATGAGATTAGCGTCCTTAAGTTAAAATTAATTTCAATATATTAACTACATATTTAATAATCAAAATTATCATATCTAAATTTATATTCTAGTTATAAATCATATTCTAACATCCAAAATAAATCATGCAACATAATATCAATCCGTAGAAAATTGTATATACCATATAATAATTATGAAATTAATGACATTAACCACAACTTTGAACTTATGTTCAATATTAGATGGAAGTGCACGAGAATATCCAAATAAGACTGCAGTTGTATTTGGAGAACAAAGATATACTTATGCCCAAATAAATGGAGCTGCCAATAAAATTGCAAACGCTTTAGTTAGCAAAGGAATTCAAAAAGGGGATAAAGTAGCTGTTTCCTGTCCAAATTTACCATATTTCCCCATGGTTTATTATGGAATATTAAAGATTGGTGCCACTGTAGTCCCATTGAATGTTTTATTAAAAAAGAGAGAGATTGCATATCATCTCAGAGATTCTGATGCCAAAGCATATTTTTGTTTTGTAGGTACTCCTGATTTACCAATGGGAATAGAAGGATGGGCTGGATTTAATGAAGTAGAAACATGTAAAGACTTCTGGTTAATGATACCACCTGAAATTCCAAATCCAATTGAAGGTGCAGAAACTATAAATTCAATTATGACATCTGAATCTCCTCTATTTGAGAGTGTTTCCACCTTACCTACAGATACAGCAGTCATACTATATACTAGTGGAACTACCGGCCAACCCAAAGGTGCAGAATTAGCTCATTATAATATGTTTCAAAATGCTTTAGTAAGTGGTACGTTGTTTACTGGAGTTCATGAGGATATACATCTTGTCACACTCCCACTATTCCATTCATTTGGTCAAACATGTCAATTAAATTCAGGTTTTCTTCTTGGAAATACATTAGTACTTATAGCAAGGTTTGACCCTGATGCAGTATTATCTGGATTTGAGAAAGAAGGAGTCACTATTTTTTGTGGAGTTCCTACAATGTATTGGGCTCTCCTCAACCATCCAAATGCAACAAATTATGACTTAAATAAAATTTCTCAAACACTTCGACAGTGTGCATCAGGTGGTGCCTCTCTACCCGTTGAAGTAATGAAAGGATTTGAAGAAAAATATAAAGTAAATATATTAGAGGGTTATGGATTATCAGAAACATCACCTGTGGCATCATTTGGAAGAATAAGTAAGGAGAAAAAAGCAGGATCTATTGGTGTTCCCATACACGGAGTACAAATGAAAGTAATTGATAAAGAAGGTAATGAACTACCTCCAAATGAAATAGGAGAAATTTGCATACGTGGACATAATATTATGAAAGGTTATTATAAAAAGCAAGAAGCAACAGAAAAGGTTTTCCTAAATGGATGGTTTAGAAGTGGTGATTTAGGTAAAATGGACGAAGATGGATATTTCTATATAGTAGATAGAACAAAGGATATGGTTATTCGAGGAGGAATGAATGTGTATCCAAGAGAGGTTGAAGAAGTATTAATGACACATCCAAAAGTTTCACTAGCAGCAGTAATTGGTAGACCTGATGAAAAAATGGGAGAGGAGATAGCTGCATTTATAGTTCTCAAAGATGGAGAAAATGCAACATCTGAAGAGATTATCGAATGGTCAAAAAATGAAATGGCTGCATATAAATATCCAAGAGAAGTGGTATTTAAAGATGCATTACCCATGAATGCAACTGGAAAAATATTAAAACGAGTTCTCAGAGAAGAATAAAATTCAAATTATCGGTTAAACCAATTAAAATTTAATTTGTGCCATTAAAAATAGAATAATAACAACAGGCAAGCTAATTCCAGGTTTATTTGTTACCCATAAAAACGGTATTGTAACTACAATTAGGAGCACTTCGATCCGAAGGATGTCAAAAGAACCATCAACAAAAAGGGTATATGGAATTACCAATCCAATCAATAACGAACGTGTAATACTTTCTAAACTTACCTTAAAATAAATATTATTTATAATCTCGGGTATTTTAATTAAGAAAGATAGTCGAATAAAAAATGTGCAGAGACCCACTATTATAAAAACCAAGAAAAATGCGAAATCATTCATTATTTAATTCCTCTGTAATTGTTTCATCTTTATTAATGTACCTTATAATAACTGCAAGTATCATTCCACTTAATAAAATAATAATTAACAAACTACTTCCTTGAAATAAAAATCCAAGAATTATAGACAACACAATCATAATTAATAATAAATATTTTTCATGTGGATTATTTTTCCAATACATAATTAAATAACCTAGAAATGTCCCCGCAACAACAATATCTGCAGGGATTGATAAAAGGATCTGAAATTGAGATGAAAGAAAATAACCTAAAATTGTGGTTAAATTCCAAAATAACCAAAGAGTGAACCCTCCACCAAGCCATACATCTTCAATTTGCCATTTGGACTCCTCATTATTAGTCTTTATTTCTTGTTTTACCAATGTAGTTATTAAATATGCCTCATCTGTGAGTAAGTAAGCCAAAATTAATCGTTTTATCCCTTTTGATTTAATATCTTCATGTAAAGCGGCACCAAAGAGGAAGTGTCGTAAATTTAGCATAATACCTGCAATTACCATTGCCACATATGTTTCACCTTTAATGATTAGAAGAAGAACAATAAATTGGGCAGAACCTGCAAAAATAATATAACTCATCGCGGATATCAAATACCATGGTAACCCACTAAGAACCCCTGTTAATCCAAAAATAAGACCAAATAACATAACTGATGGTAAAATTGGAGCCATTTTAGTAATACCAAGTTTGATTGAGGGAAAATGATATTTTATATTCAAAAAAGTGTTTAATTCGATTTGATCCTTTATGACATTATTCAATAATTAATGGCACCAATTCATTGATTATAAATATTGAGCTTTAAGAAATTTTATTCAAAGCAACATGTAATTTTTCTAATAATAAATCTACTTCTTCGTTAGTTACATTAAGAGACGGTCGAAATCGAATTCCATTATGTCCACAGCTTAATACAATCGCTTTTTCTTTAAATACTACCTTTTTGAATTTGTCTCTCAATTCGGTTGAGGGAAGATCAAAGGATATCATTAATCCCTTTCCTCTTACATTAGATATTAGACCATTACTCTCCTCTGCCAAACTTTGTAACAAGTTTATCATATATTGACCAACAACTTGTGCATTCTCCACGTAGTTTTGACTCTCAATTATTTCTAAATATTTACTTGATCGTACCATATCAACCAAATTACCACCCCATGTTGAATTTATCCGTGAAGATTCCTTGAATACATTATTTTGAATACTATCTATCCGATCTGTTGATAAAAATCCACAAATTTGCATTTTTTTACCAAACACCAATAAATCAGGGACTAATCCCTTTACATGTTGATATCCCCACATTTTCCCAGTCATCCCTATACCTGTTTGTACTTCATCCAGAATAAACATAATATCATTTTCTAAAGTTATTTTACGTAGTTCCAAAAGAAAGTCATCACGGAAGTGATTATCACCACCTTCACTTTGGATTGGTTCTAATATTAATCCTGCAATATCATTTCCATTTTTTGAAATAACATCATTTATTTCTTCAATACTTCTTTGTTCTCTCATCACAATATCTTCTAAATGTTCATTTATGGGATATGTAATTTTTGGATTACTAATTCTTGGCCAATTAAATCGGGGAAAATATTGATATTTCCGAGGATCTGCAGTATTTGTAAGTGAGAGTGTATATCCAGATCTACCATGAAAAGCTTCTTGAAAATGTATAATTTGACTACCAACAACATCAGTAATGCCATTTGCAAAATTGGTTTTTACTTTCCAATCAAAAGCTGCTTTTAATGCATTTTCAACAGCTAGTGCACCACCTGAAATAAAAAAAGCGTGTACAAATTCCTTCGGAATAGCGACTCTAGAAAATGTATCCATGAACTTGGCATACTCAAGAGTATAAAAATCAGAATTTGAAATCTTATTTACTGCTGCATTTTTAAGATGTTTGAGAAAATCCTCATCCTCCAATGCCATTGGATGGTTATAACCAATAGGTGCTGAGGCAAATGAGGAATAGAAATCAAGATATTTATCCCCTGTCTTATGATCGTGTAACCACAAACCGTTTGAATTATTCAAATCTACAACTAAATCAAATCCATCAACGAGGACATATTTTTTTATAGATGCGATTGGATCTAAATCTTCTACAGTCATTATCATTATCAAAATTAAATTCTACTAAAAATTATTAGTTATAACATTTGATTATTATGAATATTTTATTAAAATAATTACCAATAAACATACATCCATCATTATACAAAAATGGAATTAGTATAAGTTGTAATTATGACCACACGTGAAGATGTTGAAGTATTCAAGGATCAAGCAAATATATATACAATGATTGTAGGAGGATTAATAATTAGTGCGATTATATATTTTATAACAAGTACGGTATTCAATTCATTGAAGAATACAACTTGGAGTTATATTAATTATATATTACCTATTGTAATTATGTATTTATCAATAGTTAAGGGATTACAACCAGATGTAATTATTAAAATTTTTAAAAATTCAGGAAAAATTCATGCAAAGTCAAGAAAATACTACTGGGAAGGTAATATCCTAGAGGTGGACATTTTTCAAGTATTACAAAGAGAAATCGAATTAAAAGACCATATTCTTACAGAATTTAAATTATATCTACTATTACATGATGAAACTACATATGAAGTTCCTATTACCAAAGCAGCTGAAGCGCTAAGGATTAATACTATGATATCCACTATGAAAACAAATGCAGAAATGATTGAAGATAAAAATTGAATTTTATTTTAATTCTTCTCTACTGATTATCATTTGCATTATCTCAGATGTTCCTTCATAGATTTCAGTTATTCTTGCATCACGATATAACCTTTCAACTTCAAATTCATTTATATACCCATTCCCACCATGAATTTGAATTGCACGATGAGCGCAAAACGTAGCAGTTTCGGACCCGACCCACTTAGCCATTGCTGCTTCTTTAATATAAGGTAATCCAGCATCATGAAGTTTTGCTGCGTGATAATAAAGCAACCTTGAATATGTAATTTTGGTGGTCATCTCGGCTAACATCATCTGAATGGATTGATAATTAGAGATCGATTTTCCAAATTGTTCCCTTTCTTTTGCATATTTTAAACCAGCTTCATATGCAGCTTGAGCAATACCAACACTTTGGGCAGCAACTGCAATTCTACCACTATTCAATGTAGACAAGGCTATGTTTAGACCTTTGCCTTCTTCACCGATAATATTTTCCTTTGGAATGCGCAATTCTTCAAAAGAAAGAGCATTAGTTGCAGAAGCCCGAATACCCATCTTTTTTTCATGTGGAAGAATATTAAATCCCTCTGTTTCAGTTGGAACAACAAATGCAGAAATACCTTTGTACCCAGGTATATCTAGAGAACGTGCAAATAACAC
>JAOUKW010000263.1 GCA_029882335.1 Candidatus Heimdallarchaeota archaeon
CCATCAGTTAGAAATCGAAAAATACATTGAACAATCAAAATCAATTGTTGATTCAAATACTACAATACTTGATCGAATTCATCAATCAAATATTGATAATTATCTTCAAAACGTTATGAAGTTAATAGATAAAGAAGATATTTCAGAAAAATAAATCAATTATCTTAAAATTAAACACCAATACAAAGGATTTTTATTATATCTTTTACCAATTTCAGAAAATAGCTCATAAATTGTCAATACAAACTACAAAAATCTCTTTAAATTTTTAATTGAACGAAAACTAATAACAAAGTATATTTGTTCTTTTCAATAAATAAAAATAATGAGGGCTAAAATTCCGGATAAATCTGGTTTTGTTATAAGAGAAAATGTGAAAATCTATTATGAAGTTTTTGGCACTGGAGACACAACTATCTTGTTCCTACCTTCTTGGTCGATAGGACATTCACGGATATGGAAAGCACAAATACCATATTTCTCAAGATATGGAAGAGTCATTACATTTGATGGTCGTGGAAATGGAAAAACAGATAGACCAACAGATCCAGACAAATACAAAATTAGTGAATTTGCCAATGATGCCATTGCTGTTATGAATGAAACATCTACTAAAGATGTCTATTTAGTTTCGCTTTCAAGAGGATCACACTGGGCTTTACATTTAACGGCCTTATATCCAAATAGAATCAGAGGTAGTATATTTATTGCTCCAGCTTTGGGATTAAAACCATCATTTCCAGAACGTCAATTAAAAATTTATGAAGAATTGGATAATTATGATGGATGGAATAAATTTAATGTATTTTATTGGAAACAAAATTATGAAGACTTCTTAAATTTCTTCTTCAAAAATATGTTTAATGAATTACATTCTACCAAACAAATTGAAGACTGTGTTAACTGGGGTCTCGATACTACACCAGAGATACTTGCAACCACTATGTATGGACATGATGCAAATCTTGAAAAAACAATTGAATTATGTTCTAAAGTAGTTCAACCAGTATTGGTAATTCATGGGGATAATGATCTTATTATTCACCAAGACACAGGAATTGAATTGGCTAAATTGGTAGGAGGCAAATTCATTAATTTAATTGGATCAGGTCATGGACCAATGGGTAGAGACCCAATAAAGGTTAATTTACTTATTAAAAATTTTATTTATCCTGAAATTAATACTCAAAATTGGGAAAGAGCATCTATCAGAAAGAGAAGAGCTTTGTATATTTCATCACCAATTGGTTTAGGTCATGCACAACGTGATCTTGCCATTGCAAATGAATTGAGAAATTTACACCCGGATTTGGAAATCATATGGCTTGCACAACATCCAGTAACAAAATTTTTAGAGGCAAATGGAGAAAAAATTCATCCATCCAGCCATCTATTATCCAATGAATCCGCCCATATAGAGGATTTAAGCGATGAACATAACCTCCATGCATTTCAGGCATTAAGAGAAATGGATGAAATACTTGTGACTAATTTCATGGTATTTTATGATATCACAAGAGAGGAAAATTATGATATTTGGATTGGTGATGAATCGTGGGAATTAGACTATTTCCTTCATGAAAATCCAGAACTTAAGACAGCTCCTTATGTTTGGTTTACTGATTTCGTTGGATATCTACCCATGCCATCAGGTGGTGAAAGAGAAGCCCATATAAGCTCGGATTATAATGCTGAGATGATCAGTCAGATTGCAAGATATCCATATGTTAGAGATTTATCCATTTTCGTTGGAAATCCTGATGATATTGTTCCTAATTCATTTGGTAATTGGAATGGTGAGGAATTACCAAATATCAGAGAATGGACAGAGAAGAATTACTCTTTTTCAGGATATGTATCAGGTTTTGATCCGAGTTTACTTCCTGAAAACCAACAATTGAGAGAATCTCTAAAATTTAAATCAAGTGAAAAAATATGTATCGTGACTGTAGGTGGATCTGGAGTAGGTACTCACCTCTTACATAAAGTAATTAATTCATTCACTCTTGCCAAGGAGAAAGTACCAGAGTTGAGAATGATTGTTGTTTGTGGACCTCGTATCAATACCGAAATATTTGCAAAGGCAGATGGATTGGAAATACATTCCTATATCCATAATTTATACAGATATTTGGCAGCATGTGATCTAGCTATTGTTCAAGGAGGATTAACTACAACTATGGAGCTAACTGCTAGTAACAAACCGTTTATTTATTTCCCACTTGCAGATCATTTTGAGCAGAATTATCATGTAAGAAAGAGATTGGATAATTATGGAGCAGGTAGAATGATGGATTTCAAAAAAACAACATCAGAGGATATAGCAATTGCAATCGCAGAAGAAATTGGTAAAAGTGTCAATTATAAACAGGTCGAAACAGATGGTGCAGTCAGGGCAGCAAAATTAATCTCACAGATATTGAACAATAATCAATGAATAATATTTGCAAAAGAACTACTATTATAATTGAAAAGTATTAGATATTTTACTTTAATTGAATTATCTTTCCTATATAAATTAATTTTTAATCTAATTAAATTCCTCATATTTTATCAATAACCTCCCATTATCAGTTTTACCCTCTATTATTGTAACATTCTTTTTTGTATGTGTAATATTCAATACTGGATTCAAACTATTTTCTTTGATAATCCGATCTATGGGTATTTTTAACATGTTCGATATAGTTTTTATCATTTCAAAATGCTTTTCTGTTACTTTATGTCCAGTTTGATTTATTGGAATCCCAATTTCGATTCGACTTTTATTATCATTTCTCCAATTAATTTTCCTTAATAAATCATAAACGTAGTTTTCATGAACTTCAACTCCCATCTCCTGTTTGATTACAGCCTGTATTGAAGGTATGTGCCAAAAATCAAATTTAAAACCATAATTTTTCGGAGAGTTGTTTAATATCTTTCTCAACTGACCATAATTTACTTTTGATGGTCTACCTGTTTTTTTCTTTGTTGCCAAAGCATGTACACCACCATTTTTGTATTTATTTAACCAATAATATGCTTGATCTCGACTAATTAATAATATTTTTGCAATTTCAGAGACTGATTTGTTATTTAAGAAATGTATTACAATTAATAATCTAATTTTTATCTTTGCATCTTTTTCATCATGGTAGAAATATTTTAAGTTAGAAAGTACATTTTGCGAATTAGTTAATTTATTTTTTAATTTTATTGGCAATAAATTACTGTATTATTTATCTTAAAAAAGATTTTAGCTATATACTACTCTTCTTTACAAATAATTCATATTATTATTTGATGAAAGACAAAATTAACAATCCTTTCTTTCTGATGAGTTTTTTCTATTTATTTGTAGCAACTCTTATCAGTATACAAGCAAGTTTAATCGCTTTTGGATGGATATCATCTGGATCAACATCAATATCATGGGTTAGAATTCATTTTATTACTCTAGGTGTTGTCACTCAGTTTATATTCGGATATACTCCAATCCATTTATCGAAAAAACCATTATCTACAAGATGGGATATTTTTCTAGTATTAAATTCAGGAATTATCATCTTTTTCTATGGTAGATCAATTTTAGATTTCTATTTAATTGCAACAGGAGGAACATTGATATTTATGGCAAATATCCTATTTTTAATTCAAATTATAAAACTGGATAAAATTGAAAGAACATACTCAACTACCAATTTTTATATTTTTGGAATTTTGTTCTATTTAATTGGAATTATACTAGGTGCAGGTATATGGACTGGTCTTTCAGAATATTTGAAAATATTTAATATCTTGGAAGCTCATATTCATGCTCAAAATTGGGGATTTCTGTCCCTTATGTTTGCAGGATTTATTATTGATTTATATCCCGAATTTACTAAAAATGAATTACATATAAAAAATAACATTGATAAGATATTTATTTCACTTTCTTTAGGTGGGTTTGCCTTAGTTCTCTCACCTTGGATAGGAGGAGTTCTTGCACAACCCATAGCAGTATTTGGCATTGTATTATTCCTATTTGGGACTTCAATTTTACTTAATACTTTAATCAAAACTGAAAATAAAGATATTGGTATATATCATCTGATTATTGGTTATAATTGGATATATACACCTGTTTTGCTCGCACCATTTGTCTTGTTAAAAATCCCTGCATTTAGTATGGTTGAATATTTAGCCCCTCAAGCACTAGTTTATGGGTGGATAGTACAGTTAACAATCGCATTGCTACCATTTATCTTAAGAAATTCATTCACACCTAATCAAGCAAAACTTGGTGGGAATGTATTCTCGCTAATAACTGTTAATGTTGGGGCTTTATCACTCTGGATTAGTATATTTTCAAGTAGTTTACGTGGTGTTTTCCAAGGAATTGCTTATTTATTTTGGTTCTTTGCATTAATGTCTACTGTAATACAAATTTATAATATATTTAACGAAAAACTTAATTAGAACATATTTTAAATAACTTAATTAAATTATCTGAACTAATTAATTTTTGGTCTTCTCATTGCATTTGATCATATTTCTAGAAAACTAGTGTTTAAATACATCTATCTGAATGGATTCTTATGACAGAAAAATCATCGTATTATATATCAAAATCAACAAGAAATAAAGAAACTGCAATTAAAGGTCTAGAATATCAAGTAAAAATGATGTGGCCTGATGAAAAAGAAAAATTAATGCAGTTTGGGCTTCAAGACGGTTCGAAAATATTTGAACCTGGAAACGGTCCTGGCTTCATCACCAAAAAGCTACTTGAACTATATCCAAACTCACATGTCACTGCTGTTGAAATTGATCCAATGATGATAGAATTGCAAAAGGAAGTATTGGCAGGATTTGAAAATAGATATTTTACAAAATTAGGATCTGTTTACGACACAGGGCTTCCTGAAAATGAATATGATGTAGCTATCGTCCGTTTATTATTGCAACACTTACCGGAAACGGAAAAAATAATTGCAGAATTTTACAGAGTATTAAAACCAAGTGGTAAATTAATCATCATCGATGTTGATGATGGTGTTGGAATGGCAAAAATTGAGAATTTAACTCCAGAAGAAAGAGATTTTGATAGAATGATCCATCAAAAATTCCAAGTATTCCAGTCTAAAGAAGGTGGTAATAGATTTATTTCACGTTATCTACCCAAAATGTTACTTAAAGTAGGATTTATGAACGTTAAAATAGATTCAATAATATCACATACAGATTTATTAGATGAAGAGCGTAAAAATTTATATCTTATGTTTTTTGAGGATAATCCATACATTAAAGACCATTTAACAACTGGTGTGATAAATCAAGAAGAATACAATAAATTAATGGAGATACAAGATAAGATTAAAAATTTTGAAGACAAGGGAATGGTTTTCATTGTGTTCATTACATCAGGAGAAAAATGATCTAAAAATTAAATTAAATTAAATAATATTTGACAAAAAGATTATTCATATTATCACATATATTGACTTCTTCTTATAAAAAAAATTTATAACAACAATTATTTGTCGAATTTTGTTGCTCCAAAACTAATTCAAATTAGCTAGTTTATAAGTACATAATTAAGTGAATATTTGTGAAAGGGATAGCAAATAATTATAAAGATCGAAATAGTAAATGGTTATCGTTTAATTATCGATTAGCCCACCATCCCACTTGTGACAATTTTACGGTACATTTTTATCATATTAGAAAGATGAAAATATGTAGAGGTTGTTTTATGGTCTATACGGGCATGTTAATAGGAATACCACTCATTATAATGTTATATCGAAATTATAATTTAAATTTAAATCAATATTATCTTGTTCTTTGGATACTT
>JAOUKW010000264.1 GCA_029882335.1 Candidatus Heimdallarchaeota archaeon
TATTTGATGCTTCACCATGACTATTTGTCCTAGCAATTAGTTTAGCATTTAATTCCATTTTAATCACTTCCTAATCCATGTCCGGTGTACTCAATGAATACATCTTCTAAATCTGGATTTTTGATATTGATGTTGTTGATATCATGATTTGATTGATTTAATATTTGTAAGATATCAAATGTAGTTTGGGTATCTTTATTGATATGTAGTTTTAACCTATTAATATCTCCATTTTCAAGAATAGTCTTTCCATAATTTCCCAATTTAGAAACTAAGTTTTGATTAAACGGATGTTTGGAATCAACTTCAATAATTCTATCTTTATTTATTGACTGTATTAGCATTTCTGAAGTTCCTTCTGCAATAATATCTCCTTTATCGATTAATATGATGTTATCACAAAGATCTTCTGCAACATTCATTGAATGTGTCATAACTAATATGGTCTTTTTCTCTTCTTTTTGAAGTACTTTTTTGATGTATTCTCGTAATTGTCGAGAAGCATTTGGATCTAGACCTCGATTGTATTCATCAAGAATCAAAAGTTGTGGATCGTGCATTAATGATCTAATAAATGCTACTTTCATTTTTTGTCCTGTTGAAAGACCTTGTACTAGTTCATCTTTCTTTTCCATTAAACCAAATATTTTAAGATATTCATTTGCTCTTGCTTCTGATTCAGATCGACTTAAACCGTAAAGACTTCCAAAAAATCTTAAATTTTGTAAGGGTGTTAACTTCCAATAAAGACTTCTTTCTCCACCAGTAACCAAACCGAGTGAAAATCTAGCCATTGTTGTTTCTTTTTCAACATCGTATCCATTTACTCTAACCGTTCCCGAATCTGGTAGTACAAGAGTAGAAACTATCTTAGCTAGAGTTGTCTTACCAGCTCCATTAGGTCCCAGTAGACCAAGTATATTTCCTTGTTTTACAACCAGTGAAACATCATTCAAGGCTTTAGTTTCTTTTCTTTTGATATTTAACAACCCTTTTCGAGTAATGTTAATACAAACATTTTTTTCTATTTTATCTTCAGAGAAAGACTTGTGTCTGAGTTTTCTCTTTGTGCTTGTGTAGGTTTTACTGACGTGCTCAACCTCTATTGTATTTTGCATTTTTGCACCAATTTTTTTTTTATAAATATAATTTGATAAGAAAAATATCCTATCAATTCAGAATTGAGAAAAATTAAGTAATTTTGCTTCAAAGCATATATTCAAATTTTCACAATCTGCAATTTTCTACTTTCTTTAAACGGATTCTTTACTTAGATTAATTAAAAAATTTAATTAGTTTGATTATGAAAATTTCTTTTCGCATTGAAATTCCTCTAAGTCTTAATTATGGTTATTATTATTAAATATATCTATGAACTGCATATAAAAATTATAAATTACTATTATTTTGATTGTTATATTTTCGTAATTTCTTTAATAATTGTTCTTTTGTCATGGGTAGTGTATTTAGATAGCTGATAAGATAATAAAACAGGATTAGAATACTTCCTACATTGATAGAATTATAAAATGTTGATACTTTTAGTAGCAATCCTTCAATTGTCTTTTGCGTCAAAAAATATCCTTCAAGAAATAATTTTGCTGCATCTAAATATTTATGTCTATAAAATTCAATTGTTCCTTCAATAAGTAATTTTTCGGCTAAATCAAAACCTGATACATCTAATCTATAAAAAATTGAATTTTTAACCTGATTCCTGTAATTTACAATTTTGTAGAATGCTGATCTATTGAATTTAGTTCCTAGGTCTATAGCAATGTTTTCCCTTTCTCTTGAAGAAAACTCCCTATTCCATGTTAATGGTATGTTAGTTTGTGATAATGATGATTCTAGTTGTGCCGTGAAGCCATTTAAAGAGGGTAATCCCCACATTTTTCCAAGAAGGTTTAATTGTAATTGGGCTAAATAAACTGCGGCACTGTCACTTATTACTTGTTGATTCGCCCATTCATTAAGATTTAGTGTTCCAAAAGCTTCTCTGCCATATTCGTACAATACTAATCCATTTTCAGATTCAAAATATATTTGCTCAACTTCATCTAAAACAAATTCTGTTATGGAATAAAACCACCCTATTGGTCGGTTTTGATATATCAACTCATTATCTCTTATTATATTCTTAAATTTTTCAATTGAATTAATATTAAACACAAGGCTTGATTTTCCATTTATTGTTCTAATATTATCGGTGATGAAATGTTTCATTTGTGGATTTTCACTTAATTTAATATAAATCGCTTTTGTGGTAACATTAAGATACGGGAAGGTATTGATTATAGTTTCATCAAATGAGTATGGATTGTGAATATTCATCAAAAGTTGATAATTTGGCTGGGAGGCTTCTTCAGCAATTATAATATTTGCTACGTGAATTGTATGTTCTAATGGTAATTGATTAATTGAATATGGGGAACCTATTACTAGGTTTTCTATTATTTGTACTATGTTATTAAATACATTTGAAATGCTATACGAGGTTTGTCCATACTTTGGTGCGATTGCAGATATATCATAAAAAACGTCACCACTATTGGTGTATCCCATATTTTGCATGTCTTCAAGTATTGAGTAATTTCCTACAGTGGACCCTCTCGAATACCAATGAGATGTATTTTCTCCATTTATCGGTGCGAGATCAAATAGATGAATTGTTGGATAATCGTTTTGTGTTTCATATTGATTTAGCACATTCTTCATCTCTGAAATTGGTATTCTCCATCCACTGTAATATATCTCTGAGGTTGTAGTTTTCATTAAACCATTATTTTCACCGATATTTGCAACCAATTGAAATTGGTCGATAACTTCAGTTATAGGTCTAAATACGATATCTATTTCATATTCAATAGTATTTTTAATATGATATCTATTACCTTCAATACTTGTTGTAATAACCTTTGTTTCATCCGAAATTGGATCATATTCTTCTTGAAATATAATATTGGGTAAATTATCTGCTATGTAGTTAATGAGGTCATGGTATATGGATAATCCCCAAAGTGCAATATTGACTTTATGAGGAATTGTAATGTTTTGGGTGTTGTCATTAACCTCTATTGTTAAACCTATAGGTTTTGATGATGTAAGTAGCAAAGTTATAACAAAAATTACCAATAACGGTTTTTTCAATAAGATCTTCTATAAAAAAAATAAATTAAATGCATCGTCTGTGTATTTGCTCTAGGTTAACTAATAATTAAAAATTTATCAAATAATAATGTCAATTTGTATAAACTCACTATTATCTGTAATTTTAAATTTTGCCCCTTTAATGGATTCTATTAGTCTGGAAGCAAGTGTGAAGGATAGGTTATTTTGGTTTAAGGTAGAGCTACTTTTTGTATTTAAGATAATGTTAAATTTTCCATTATCCAGTAATTCACTACTAATCACAATTTTATCATCTTGATCATTATTATGCAATGATAGAGGACTTAATGTATGGAATATTGCTTGTGATAATCTCCTCCTAAGAGTTGAAATCATGATATTTGGTTCAACTTTATTGATAATTTGTTTTCTTACTTTTTTCTTATATTGTATGAGGTTAATGGTCTCATCAATTAAATTCTTTAAATCTATTTGTTCTATTTCAACAACATCTACATCAGCATACCCTCTTAGGTCGTTAAATATTGATTTTAATTTGAAAGTTGCTTCTTTTTGATCTAGAACTATACTTTTAAACTGTTCAAATAATTTTTCCAATGTTTGATAGTCTTTTGCCTCTAAACGGTTATTAATTAAATTGATTGAATTTTCTATTACTTCCTGATTTGCTAAAAATACCGAGAGAGGATTGGCAACTTCATGAGCAATTCCTTCCACTAAATCAGATGCAATTTGTCTTTGTTCTTTTAGCATAATAATTTCATTTTTCTCTAATATTTCTTCATTTAAACTGACATTTAATTTTCTTAATTCATCACTAGTTCTCCTTGCTTTAATTATTGAATTTATTGTGGTTATAAAGTTTTTATAAAAATCAAATATTTGTTCTTCAGTTGTGTCTGGTGTTAAAATTGTAGAATCGTATTCCGATATAAAATATCCATAATAGGTTGTATCATCATCTAAATATATTACAATTTTGTTTTGATGGAGTTTGATTATATTTATCTTTTTTAAAATATAATTTGAATGAATTTCGTCATAATTAGCCTTGTTATATTTTATAAAAACAGTCTTGCTACTGGTTAATAATGTTGATATTAGATCTATTATTTGATCTATCACAAACTGCATGTTTGAGGAGTTATTTTGAATGATTAATATTTTTTCCCAAAAAAATAATGTGAGTTTCATTAATCAATACCCATATCAATTATTATTACTATGTATATAATTAATAACTTAAAATACTTAAGATTGAAACAATCATGATATATATTAAAATTGGAATTAAATTAAAAAAATATATTGATATTTAGTTGTTTATTCCGTGATAATAAAAAATGTTATCTAGTAAACAATTAGGGTATATCTTTTTATAAAATTAATGAGAGTTTATCTTATGAGAAAAAAATACTCACAACTTCTGTTGATGTGTTTTTCTATTATAATTATTTCTAGTAGTAGTGGTGTAAATGCATACTATAATCCAATATCTAGGGTGAATATATCTGATGCATTTTATACTGACTATAATGGAGATGGATTAGAAGATGATGTTGTTGCTTTTATTACTGTAGACACTTGGTATCTATATCATTCATATAGTTTGTTAATCAATGTTGTATTAACATTACCTTCAGGCTATTATTTCGATCATGTGGGTGAACTCTTCATCACTGATCGTACTGAAAATTTTATGTTGGTAATGTTGGATCATGCGATTGAGCCCGGATGGTATCATTTGGGGATAAATTATGAAATGGGTTGTAAAGAGGGTTATACTGAATTGATATTTGATCCTCCAGGTGGGGGAATAAAAGGTACGACTCCTTCTTTGATTGTTATTAATATTTAAATCGATAAGGAAAATTTATACTTTTAAGAAAGGTAATTGGAATAGTATTGATATATGTACTAAAAATATTAAATTATATTCCAAAATGTGAAATAATGAATTATGGATACAGAATAAATTTATATGGGTTTAGTAATAAAGATAATATGGTGAATAATAATGGATATGGTTGAAAAATATTATCATCTTTTGTTAGCATTAGAATCAGATCCATTAATTTCGATGAAAGACTTGGCAACTAAACTTAACATTACTTTTCCTACGTTAAAAAAACGATATCAATTTCTATTAGATGAAAAAATTATACTAAATTCATCTTGTAGTATAAATTTAGAGGCATTAGGATTAACAAAGATATTAGTTTATTTTGAAGTTGAAAACTATAGTCAGCTAACTACTTTAGAAAAAATTGGTGAACTTCATCCATATACCAGATATCATGGACGTTGTATTGGTAATAAGTTTGGTTTGTATTTTGAGTTTGATATTCCAGACGAAGACCAATGTTTTGAGTTAATATTAGAATTATTCAATACAATTATTGAAAGAAGGATTGCCTCATCGGTAAAGGTTTATTCCAGTTTGGGGTATCGACATGAAATTTTTCCTGATTTTACTAAATTTGATCCTGATAATCGTAAATGGGATTTTGATTGGGAATCTTGGTTTAATAAATTACCACAACAGGATAACATCATCAATTATGAGTTAAGCAAAAAAATTGATCCTATAAATTTAACAAAAATTAGGTTAGATATACTTCGTAAGTTTACGATCAATGCTTCATTCAAACAAGCAGATTTGATCAGAGATAGTACACTGCATTTG
>JAOUKW010000265.1 GCA_029882335.1 Candidatus Heimdallarchaeota archaeon
ACATTTTTCTCAGTGTATCCAAAATAGAAGTTGGAAAAATTGAGCTGGTTAATGAATTACTAAAGGATAATATTTTATCCAGCAAATTGCCTTTACTCTGATTGATTTCATCAACTAACCTGTCAAAATCATTTTCAACATTACTTGATAAAAATTTGAGTTCCTCTAAAATTGGTTTTTTTGCAATTGATGAGCCAATAGTACCTTCACATACTGAACAGAGTGTTTTACCATCTTTGGTCTTAAATACTGAAATATGACAGACTTTGATATTTTCAAATACATTCTCGAATTTTACTTGATTATCTGTATACATATCAGAACTTATAGTCGTAGATATCGGAGATGAAAAACTTCTTTTCCTAAATGTTGGTCTTTCTATGAGTTGAGATGCACCGCATTCTCTACAGAGTGAAAAATCACCTATCGCACAACCACAATATCCACATGTTAGTTTATTATACAATTCTAGTGATTCATTCGTTGTACTTGCCACTGGCAATCCACATTCTTTACATATTGATTCGTTACCAATGGGGCTCCCACATCCGTTACAAGTTACCATCAGAATATTATTGAGTTATAGGGAATATTAGTTTATCTAGCTTATAAATTATTTTTGTAAAAATATCGACAAATTTTACATTAAAAGATCATATTTTTTATACAAATTTAATAATTAATACTTGATCTAAAATAACAATTATCAAACCATTTTGGTATCACACAATAATGAGTAATGTATCTCTTGTTCAGATAAAGGAATTAATCGATCAAGGGAGGTTATTAGAGGCCAAAGAAAATTTAGATAATTATTCAGACACGAAAGACCCTAATGTGTGGTTACTTCAATCAACTCTGAATATTAATTATAATCAACCTCAAATTGCATTGCAATATGCAAATAGAGCATTTATACAAAGTCAACAACAAGGGGATGTTGATCTTGAATTTTCTTCTACAGTCACCATTGCTTTATACCTATATTCAATGAAAAATCTGGACGAAGCTCTTAAAGAGGCAAAAAAAGCTGAAAAGCTATTTTCCTCTCTATTAAAACCAGATAATTTGGATATATCATGGAATAGTACTCTTACTAATTTATTAGGTAATATATATCGTGAAAAATTTCAATTCCAAAAATCATTGACATATTACAATAAGTTCTTAAAATTACAGGATAACAAGAATAAACTAGCTATAGCAAAGACAAACAATAACATTGGTATTACCTATTGGTATCGAGGATTATATGACAAAGCAATTGAATTTTATAAAAATAGTATTCAACTCTTCAGTTCTTTAAATGAAATCAATGAGTTAGGTTCAGTTATGAATAATTTAGGTATTTTATATTATTCCCTTGGAGATATGAATGAAGCATTAAATTATCTAGTTCGTAGTATGGAGCTATTTAGATCAACGAGTAATAAACAAAAGATAGCATTTAATTTAATTAGTATAGGTAATGTATATCATTCTAACGGCAATATTGAAAGTGCAAAACAATATTATGAAAATAGTCTTGAATTACTGAATGAAACCAAATCTAATACTGATATTGCTACTGCATTAAATAATATTGGAATTAGTTATAAATTTCAGGGAGAGCTAGATATTGCCTTGGAATACTATATTAATAGTTTGAATTTGTTTGAAAAAGAGAAAAATACTTTTGGAACAGCCCAAGCTCAAAATAATATTGGTGTAATCTTTGAAGAAAAAGGCGATTTGGAAACTGCATTAGAGTTCTATCATGAAGCAGAACAATTACATAAAAAAATCGGGAGTAAACCAAATCGTGCAGGAACACTTGGAAATATAGGTCATATTATGTACCTCATGAAGGAATATGAAAAAGCGATCCTATATATGGAGGAAAGTTATACCATTTTGGATAAAATTGGCAATGACATCAATACATCAATTATTGTTTTTGATTTAATTATGGTAAATCTGAAATTAAATCAAAAATCTGCAGATATTTATATTAATAAACTTGAAGAATTGGATAAACGAACCAATAATCCATATATTAAACAACGTTTAAAATTAATACAAGCTTTAAAATTAAAATCTTCTCAAAGAATGATTTCAAAAGTAGAAGCTCAAAAATTATTAAATGAAATAGTAAGTGAAGAAATTTTACTTCACTCGATATCAATTATTGCCATGTTAAATCTCTGTGAAATATATATCGATGAATATAAACTCTACCAACATCAGGCAGTTCTTGATGATATACTATCGATCTCACAAAAAATATCCCTAATCGCACAAAAACAAAATTCATATTCAATGTTGATAGAATCTTATATACTTCAATCTAAGATCAATTTTATCTCTGGAGATATCCAAAGTGCTGATGAGTTGATAAAACTAGGATTTAATATTGCAGAGAAAAATAATTTATCTTATTATAAAGGTGTACTTGAGCATGAGCAGAATGTATTTCACCAACAACTTCAACTCTATACCAAATTAGTAGAAGCAGGAGAGTCTATGACTAATAGACTAAATGAATTGGATATCAAAAGTTATTTAGATAGAATGATTAGATTATCAAGAGATTATTCTGATTCTTAGTTTACCCATTGATATAACCATTTTTACTCAGAATTAAATCAATTCGTGATTCCATTTTGTCCATTTTTTGATACTCTAAAGCAGCAATGCTGTTTGGATTACCCATTGTTTCATATGTCAATTGATTAATTTGTCTTAACATTTCTCTAATTTTTACACTAGTATTGTTTGAAGTAATAGCACAGGAAATATAGTTATGATTGGTGATAATTTCAATATTAGAATTTGGTTCAGTCAACATTTCCTGTTTGAGAATTCGTTTTATTTCAGACATGCTTACTTTACCGGAAGAACCAAGGGATACAACAGCTGAAATCAATTGTGGATCTACATCCTTTTCTGATTTATCATAATTTTTATTAATAAAACATGGTCCATTTGGAGAAACTACAAATATCTGTTTTAACAATTCATCCACACCGTTACTCTAACATCAAGATATTCGTGTTTGTATTTAAAGCTAGATTATAATTGATATATTATATGGATATTACAATTTTTGTAAATTAATAGAAGGCTTAATTTTAGAATAAATAAAATAAAATTGGTTTGAATAAGTAATCTATATTAAATAATCTTATATTTGAGCAAATAATGAAAACTCTTTAAATTCGTCTGGTTCTTGATAATTTAACTGATCATATACATTTTGTCTAAGATGGGTAGCAATTTTTAAGCATAAATTAATATCATGCTTATCGATTTCAACTCCAGGATATAGAATTTTTATTAAACCAGAAGTAATATTCATTACTGCTTTTTCATTTCTAATATTTAATAAATTTGTTTCAACTTCATTCCATCTAAATGAAGGATGGTCCCATTTTCTAAGATTGTGAAATGCTTCTCCAATATAATTACTCATTAAACCTTTTTGATCCGTAAAGGCGATGTCTGTTTGAGCTATTTTAGGAATTTCCCAACCAGGGATCATACCTTGTATTCTATCTATAAATGCAGTATCTCTAAATGAGTGTGGCAATTCTCGAACAAAATCCTCAAATTTCGGTCGACTTTCCTTTACCTGTATATTACCAATAAATACAATCGATGCATCTTCATTAATTTCTTTAGTACCTCGAGTGACATTACCTCCTTCCATATAATCTTTTAACAATCCGATCATTTCGAAATCTTTACTTTTACCAAAATCAGCCCCGGTGACTTCATCAAAAATTATTACATCCGCTGTTGACACCAAACCGGGAGTACCCGATACTTGATCAAAAGCAAACTTCGCAGGTGTAATTGATGACCCTGAGATAACATGACTATAACTACTATGATTTCTTAATTGATAGGTTTTTCCGGTACTTTTAGGACCAAATTCTGCCATAACTTGATTTTTTGAGACCAATGGAATCATTCTTGCAATAATAAGTAATTGTTGTCTCTTGGTGAAGTTTATTGGATTTAGACCAAAACTGATTATCAAAGTTGATAACCACTGATCCAAAGTTGTAAAATTTGCTCGAGCTTCAAAAAATTCCTTTCTATCAAAAGAACCAATTTGAAAAGGATTGAAATCAACTAAATCCAAAGGATAAGTTTTATTTGTCGGATTGTTCTTTATTTTACCCAATCCCCACATTCCTGTTGTGAGTAATGCAGGATAATAATTAGTAAATTCATTTTTTATCTGAATTCGATCTTTTAACAGTGGAATAGTTGCTGTATATTGTCTGGAAGAAACATCAACTTTTACCTTGAATTTTTGTAAAATCTTTATCTCTCCATCTTCAAGTAATCTATGTTTTAATAATTCGGATGAGTTATTTTCAGGATAATTATCATACACAAATTTTTTCGCCTCAGCAATTGCGGTTACTTCTTCAGCATATTTTTGTAAAAATGTGCTTAAAATAAATTCTGCAACATATCTAGGTAAAAAATTTAATCCAGCAATTCTCATAAGATCTTTTTTAATTACATTTCCAATAAAGCTAGCTTCTATTAGTCCATCAACTGCAATCTCTTCCATATTACCCATATAATAACCCCTTAACCAAACATCATGGCACTTCTGTGTTGTGATATACATTCTTTTAACTCACAAGTGGGTGAAAATGTAAATGATTTAAAAGAAACTTTACAAATCCCACACTGATAATCTCTACCATCAATAATATCATATGATGAAGTTATTGATTTGGGTTTTTTCTTCCTAGATGGTGGTAATTCGAACTCGAGAACACTATTAGGTGTTGGTTTAATTTTTTTAATTTCCTTACTCGAAATTATACCTGAATGCTTGGGAATATTTATTTCAGTAAAGTTATTTGATGTTAAATTCTCAAATTTGACGATATTGATGTTTTTAAAATTTTCTTCCTGAATGAAATGAACAAATTCTGCATCTGCAGTGGTAATTAACATTTGTGTACTTGGATTATTATCAGAGTAGCTATTCAGAAAATGAATGAAATTTTTCTTTCTATCTGAATCCAAATATTGTGTTGGTTCATCCAATCCAATCCATTTAAACTTTGAATTCTCCAACAATTGTGAGGTCACTGCAAAAAATAATGATAATACCAAGCTGACTTGTTCACCATTACTAAATAATGCTTTAGGTGCTCCAGAATTACTTTTATTCGTACCTACTACTATTTCAACTTTTAATTTACCTCTTAGATACCGAATGTTTAAATCAAGATATTCCAAAGAATCATGCCCACCAAGTTCTAAAAAGTGATTTTTTACACTTTGTTTTATATTGTTAATAGTATCATTTGTAATTTTTTCAGTTGCTTTTTGCAAACCTTTGTATGAATCCTTCAGTAAGTTTTCGAATTCATGTATTCCTTCCAATTGATATTTAATATCATATAGTTGGTTTTCTGTGGTTTCTATGAGTTTTTTATTTTTAGACCAGCGATCTTGGATCAATTCTAATTTATCAAAATACGATCGTAATATATCTAACTCCTGAGTAATTACCAAAATTTCATTGATTTGTTTTTCTATTTCTTCAACTTTTTGTTTATTATTTCTTGTTGTATCTCCTATAATATCCTTAATTTCATCAATGGATTTTTCAAGAATTTTTGTAGTCAATCCCATCTCTTGTAGAAATTTATCTAGATTTTGAATTTGCGTGTTGGTAGAGTTCAGCAGTGTATCATATTTAATTTTAGAAGATTTATATTCTTGCTCATTTTTTGTAATTTCTAAATCTAAACTGTTTAATACTTTCTTCTGATTATCGTATTTT
>JAOUKW010000266.1 GCA_029882335.1 Candidatus Heimdallarchaeota archaeon
CATTAGTAATTTTGTACTTAAAGTTGATTTTTCCAAATATCCATCAAATTTTTTGAATAGAGGTGTTGTTTGAAAAAATGGTTGAAAATTCTGATTATTAAAAGAGGTGTATAATTCTTTATGAATAAAATTAAAATTACGATGTTCCGGAGTGATGTCCATCATCTGTTGTTTTTTATTTTCTAATATTCCAATTAAATGAACTATTTTAGTGCTTAATGTATCAAAACCTTGTTTTGTTATTAAGTTATCTGCATGATTTAAGAGACTAATTGCATTATCATCATCATTCTCTATTATTGAAATTTTAGCCAATATGTAAAATATTTCTGCTAAAACATGAATGATAGAATTCTCTGAGGCTATTATATAAATTCTTGTCAAATATTCTTTTATTTCACTTATTGAATCTTCTCTTCCAAAAAATCTCCATTCATCAAATAATAGGTCACAGAGATTAAAAGTAACCATGGAAAATAGTTGGAAATCTTCAATTTTTGAAGATAAAATATTTTTTAACAATTTAATTGCTTCTCCCTTTAATTCCAATTTGCTAGAAGACTTGATGATTAATGATTTACCTATACGTACAATCTGATCAAGATACCGTCCTTCATCATCAATAATCATGTAACTTAATGTCTTAAATAAGGACTTAGCACCCACAATATCTTCTTTTTCATTATGAATGTTAATTAAAGCAAGTAATATGATACTAAGCTTATAGTTGTTTTTTTTTCGCTTAAGAAATTGTAAACAGTTATTATAATTCACTATTGCATTTTCATAATCTCCCATTCTATGGTAAATCAATGCAATATCTTCAAATAAAATCTCAAGTTCAAAATTATAGTTCAATTCTTTCCTTTTAATTAAATTCTTTTGTAAAATGTTTAATGCATTTTTTAAATTCCCTTTCTGATAGGATATTAAACCTTCAATATGTTCCAATTCTGATTTAATAATTTCATTTGGTGCAGGTTCACTCACTTCAGTTACTTTCCGTAAATGATTCTGAGCAAAAACGAGATTGCCCCTACTCCATTCAACTCTACTCAATTCTAAATAAATTTGAGCTAAATAATCTGGGTATAATATTCGATTAGCTAATTTATTTAATCTTGCTACTGATTTATTTAATTCACCTAATTTGTAATGAAGTTTTGCTTCTAGAAACTCAAATTCAATTTTAAGAATGTTAAAGTCAAGTATTTTATATTGTGTATCCTGTGTTTCACCGATTAATTTCTTTATTTCTAAAAATAAATCGTATATTTCTTCATACCTGCCTAGATTTAGTAATAAAGTAATATAATCAATTAAATACCTCATTTCAATCAAAGTATTGGATTTTAATTCAGACAATTCAAATTCATCAATCAGGTTGAGTGCATTTTCAACTGTATCTGAATAAATATATGCTCTGAATAATACCAGATTTAAAAGAATGTCTTTGTCATTTTGTTTCTTCAATTTTTGTAGTTCATCTACATCGTTAGAATAACAACCATATATAATTTTTTTATCGATTGAGTGTAAGTAATTATTCATACTTTCCATTTTGTCCCTCACTGATTTTGAGATAATTGAAACAAGCGACTCTGATTTTCGAAAATTAGATAAGGGTTGCTTAAATGATATATATGTGTCATCTCATTTAAATGTTAAGAATGGAGATTTTTGTAAAATTATAAATATTTACAGATTTTTTCAAAGGAATTTATTTGAATAAATTCTAATAGGTGTGTATAATAGAATTAAATTTTTTCACTTGTCTTAAATCCTTAATTTACAGCTTTTTGCTTTTGTATAAATTCATCTTTTCTAGAACTATAAGCACTATATATTTGTAATATTGAGGATAATTCATTGTTACTTGCTAAAATATCTTCGTCTGATACATCTCTAATATGATATTTACCAAGTGAAGAAACAATTAATTGAGTTTCAATTTTTACTGTCTCAATAAAATTCCTAATCAATTTTACAGATTTCTGAGAAACTGGGTGAAGAAAGGTTGCAATCTTCTTTATAATTCTTGATCTGTAAAGTTCATTACCTATGAATTTATCTGCTAAAGGGTATGAATATGCCGCTATTAGAAATGGCCTTCCCATGGCAATTCCAGAAGCCCCTAGGGACATAGATTTAACGAGATCTGAACCATCCGTGAGCTTACCTGAGATTAGAATTGAAGTGCTAATCCCTTTTGATCTAGCCCATCTAATTTTTTGTAAACAAGAAATCATCGATATTCCGATATGTTGTAAAGCAACAGATGGTGCCATTCCTGTACCTCCCTCTTTGGAGTCAATAGAAATACAATCAATACCTGTTTCACTCGCCAGTTGAATTACTTCCAGCAAATCTCTATAAGGTCCCGTTTTTAACCAAATCTTAACTCTGGGATAATCATTTTGTAATTTTTTAATTCTATTTTTTAATATTTCATAAGTAAATATATCTGGAGCAGAGTGTCTTTCATAATGATCCTGAATTACTAATTCTGGGTCTGGGATGATTGTATAGCCATTTTGTTTCATCCTAATTGCGGTTTTAGCGTCAATGATTTTCTCTCCTCCTAATCCTGCTTTTGCACCCTGTCCTGCTTTAATTTCAAAGGCAATTAATCCTGCTTGAATAGCTTCATTTAATGATGGGTCACTATATAATTTGTTCCATAGCTCATCATGAGCGTCTTCTTCATTTTGTTGTATCACAATACCTCCGTATCCATCAATTCTATTGTTAAGGTATGTATGTATTCTTTCTAATAAACAAGGTTGATTTTTTTCTTTTCTCATATCATATCCCCATGTTGATGCCACATTTTCGCCGATTCCATAAATCAGACCTTCATTGGCACATGCAATAGCCGAATAAATAGCAACTTTATTCCAATCTTCTGGACTTCCCATTGAACTTTGTACCAAAGGGAGTGTAGTTTTAAACCCTCCAATATCTATAATTGTATTAACATCCGTGAATATCGGTTCTCGATAAATTAATTCTATTGATTTTTGTAATCGTAATGGGGTAAATTGTGGAGGTGCAATTATAATATCATCCATTGCAAATTTACCTGTAAATGGTTTACTTTCTCCTCCTAATATTGATAGGTTGCTGGTATCTGCTATGTTTGGATAAATTGCTCTTCTGCCAATTCTTGATCGTTGATAAATTTTATTAAATGGATAGGTCATTATATTCACTTAAGGAGAGTATATTCCTGGTATTTTTGGATATGGTAATGTTAACGCAATTGATGGTAATCCGCAGAAATATCTGACAGTTCGTTCTAACCCGATTCCAAATCCAGCTGTAGGTTGACCATGTTCTTTTAGAAATTTTAAGTACCACTCATATTTTTGTAACGCCTCTCCCGATTCCTTCATCCTTGGTATTATTCTTTCGATTTTATATTCCCTAGCTGCTCCTGATGCAGCTTCTCCATATCCCAGTGGAAAAAGCATATCAAAATCCATAAGAATACCTGGTTTATCATCATATTCTCGATCATAAAACCCTCTTGCTCCTTTTGGGTAGTCATGAATGAAAAATGGTTCATCATGAAAATATGACATTACCCATTCATATTCCCAAGGTAGTTCTGCTTTGTAAGTTAGTTTTTTAGGTTTAATCTTGAATTTTTGCTCAATGTGTTTAATCATTTCTGGGTGACTATCTAACTTATCTGTGATAAAATCAATAGCTTCTTTAAACGTATATCTTTTAAATCTTTCGGGTACTTTAATTTCAGATCTGGGTTTAATTCCAACATCAGTATATGATCTTTCAAAAAATTTCCAAATATCTTTGAGGTGATGTTCTTCCTTCTTCATATCCTCATGAACTCTGGTAAGCAGTCTTTCGGCTATGTCCATTGCTGCAAAATGATCCTCACTTATTATTTCTAAGTCAACTTGAATAAATTCTGCAAGATGTCTTGAAGTTGAAGAAGTTTCAACTGGTTCTAGTCTCAAGTTATCTGCGAAGAAATATATTTTACCAGGAAATCCTGCATTTTTTCGAGAAATTGATAATAATTGTTTGTATAAGATACCTGAACTCATGAATTTATATTTTCTTCCATAATAATCTAGTTCTACTTGCTTTGCTCCCCTAATTCCTGGGTCTGTTACTGGACCAATTAATGGTGGCTTAAATTCTAAAAATTCTTCCTCAAATGAAAGTAATTTTCTCATTGATTGACTGATCTTGTCATAAATATGATATACCTTTTGCATAATTGGGCTTGAAATTACATCTGTAATATCGGTAGAAAAAATCTTTTTGACATCATAATCCTCAAAAGGTGAATGTTCGATCATTATTTCCATAGCTTATCTATGTGTTAATCATTAATAAATATTATCTAAGAAAAAACTAAAAATAATAAATAATATACAATATATGGATTATAAAAATAAAAAAAATATACAAAAATATAATGGTTGATGTAAAAAATGCATTGTCAAAATCTTCGGTGTTTCATAAAAAATTTTCGAGTTAGTATCAAACTGGCAATTACTACAATACCATATAAATTTGAAATTGTCAAAAACCCTGATTCAGCTTCGAAAGTTGTTGATCCCTCTGTTGAACTATTTGATCCTATTACTTCCAATACTACTACAATGGTGTTAAATGAATTATAATTGTTATATTGGTCAAAAACTATTAGCTCAAACTCATATACTCCATTTGATAATTCAACAAGTTGACTACTTATATTTTCATTATTTGACCAATTATTTGTTTCAATTAAAGTTCCATTTCGATAAAGCTCATAATATCCAGGATTCTCATCATAAATACTCCAATCAATTTGTGCATTATCTCCTTCGAGCATTTGGAAATATTCTAAACCCGTTATCGTTGGTGATTGTTCATCACTATTAATAATATTTGGAGTAAAGGTTATTGCTGAAAAATTAGCAGGAATATCTAATATTTCTATACCTGTTCCATATCCCGAATTAATACCCACTACAGCTTCTCCAAAATAATTTACGTATTTATATTGAAATTTAATAGTGGAATTACTAAATAACAGTACTTGAAAACTACCCACTGTATTAAAAGGTGCACTGCTGCTATAATATACAACATCTCTAAATTCAACTCCAAATACATCTTCATTGTTTAAGATAAATAAATTATTTTGTATTATTAAATCTGTCCAAAATGGTGAAATAATTGATTTAATTGTTGTGTTTGGAAAATGAACTGGAGAATAATCAATATAGTTCGCGTTATTATTAAAGGTCAATTTACCATTTGTGGAAACGTTTATTGATTGATATATGTCGTTGTAAAATGAAAATTGAAATGGTAGGTCAAAAGTCATGGATGCCTCATCTCCAGTAAGAAGACTGGGATTTGTTTGAGACGCTATATCTATCCAATTATATTGTGAATGGGTTACATCATAGTCAGGATAAAATTCGACTTCAACCATAAAATTATCTATTAGTTGATTTAA
Organism: Candidatus Heimdallarchaeota archaeon; assembly: GCA_029882335.1. GTDB lineage: Archaea > Asgardarchaeota > Heimdallarchaeia > Heimdallarchaeales > Kariarchaeaceae > JAOUKW01. The sequence goes on from JAOUKW010000266.1 coordinate 5,486, forward strand.
TAATGATGTATCATTATAAAGTGAAATTTCTATGCTGTAGTTATAATTGCCAAGAATAGTGGTATTCATTGCATATTTCAGTTTAAATGTGTCTCCCGCATGCAATACTGATTGATTCGTATGAACAATTGAGTTATTTACAGCAATTTGAATAATAACCTGATTATAACTTTCATTACCTAAATTATACAGGTGTCCCTCTATATCATTATCTGTATTAAGAAGAATTGAGCCTATCTTATTTCTTTCCCATCGTGCATAAGGCTGATTTAATCCATGTAATGTTCTATTTGCATCAATTCTACC
>JAOUKW010000267.1 GCA_029882335.1 Candidatus Heimdallarchaeota archaeon
CATCACCATGAAAATCCCCACCAGCTGTAATTAACCAATTACTTTCTTTTACAATTTTATCTAAATATTGATTTCCAAGTTTTATAAATTCCGGGTTAACTGGATATTTTCCCTCATATTTGTAAATTCTTTCTAAGCCATCAATTTTTGATTTCTTTAATAATTCTCCCTTTTCCATGAGTTTATTTATATTCTCATCATTTCCAAATAATGGATGGGCCCAAATGATGATTCCATGTTGGTTTTTTATTTGTTCTATCCATTCATTAAAAGTTAAGCTAAAACGACCTACATGTATCGGTTTTCCAGGTGATAGGTATTTATCAAATGCTTCATTCATGTCTTTACAGTATCCTTTTTTGATTAATAAACGACCCAAATGTGGTCTACTTAGGATATCTGTTGGTTGTGCTTCTCCATCTATACTCTTTCCTGCAATCTCTAGCACTTCTTCAAACGAAACATCAAATCCGAATGAATTTGCCTTGGTTATCATTTCCTTCATTCTGTAGGTTCTACTATCTTGGATTTTATACAATGACTTTATTAATTCTGATTCTGGTTCGATATTTATAGTCGGGAAGAATGCCAATAGGTGGACTGTATTTTCTAAAATTTTAGTGCTGATCTCTATTCCAGGAATTAATTCACCGCTAAAATAATCAGACTTCAGATTGAAAGCCTCTATTGATCCATTTAAGTTATCATGATCTGTAATTGATAAAAGTTTAATCCCTTTTTCTTCTGCACTCATTAGTAATTCTTTTACTGTCCATTCTCCATCTGAATTGGTTGAATGACAATGTAGTTCTACTTTCATATATTAAATTGAATTTCGTCATAGTTATAGTAATTGATTTATTCATAGAAATTCTTATTGAAGTTGATAATTTCATCTAAATTACGTTTCATTGATGCAGCAAGTCTATCTGGATCAATCGATGTAATGCTAAGAGAATCTATTAACTCTGATCCGCCAAGAGGTAAACAAGGTAAAATATCAACAAAATAATGATAATCGTAATCAATACTAGAGGATTGTCTGAATACGATAGTTCTATCTGTTAGTAAAGGCCAACCACTAGGACTTACTGAAATTATAAGATTGTGTGCGAGGTATAATGCATATGAAATAGAATGAATTTCTTCCTTGGTTGATTCTCCTAACCAATTTCGATGGTTTTTTGGTAAAATTCGAAGTGAAAATGGTCGAATTGGAGCATAAGGTGACAATAATCTCACATATTGGTCTTCCCAAATAATTCGATCTGTTTGATCCAATTCTTGTTCGATATGATCTATAAGTCTATTTTCTCTAGATAATCTACAAGTTAAACAATCATTATTTTGAGCAAAAGATTTCATAAATGCATAGGTTAACAATCCATTAGCAGAATTAACTGCATATGCTTGACCGTGTAATTGCTTCAGAGATGCCCCTGATGATGGACCTACATTAAAAAAAACTACAGGTACTACTAGATCTTTCCGATTGCTTTTATCAATTATCAAACTACGTAATGCAGTTTGGATTGAGATCAATATATCATAAATAGGAGATACATCATCTAAATTCTCTGTGTATTTATGACTAAAGGCTACCAAAGAAATTCCACCTGCCTCGGTATGATTGATGCTTAATGGAGAATATTTATTTAATATGCATATTCCTTTATAATTCTCAAAATTCAGTTTTCTTGGATTGTCGGTTGGTTTGCCGATACATTTATCATCTCCGGCAATTGGTATTGCAAAATCATTACCTAGATAAATTTGCATTAATATTGAAGTTTCTTTATCGGTATAATTTAGTTGATCCTTTTTTACCCTTATAACATTCTCTCTTGGTCTGTTTCCTCTCAGGGGGATGAGGTGTATTCTAAATCCGAATATTTTATTATTTTCTATAAATGATTGAAGAGGATCATATCTGACCTTTGGTCTTTTTTCTTCTTCATAATTCCCCCAATAATTAATTGAGTTACTTTGAATGTTAGTATCATCCTTCATAACATTCATTAATTTTATTCAACAGCAATCATAGTCATAGTATTTCTGATTTTTTCAATTCCTCTTAAATTTCCAGTAACTCTTCTTTTTAACTCATCTAAAGTGTCTGCTTTTACTTTTACGATTAAATCATAAATGCCATAGACAAGACTTACTGATTCAACTTCAGGGAGTTGTTTTAATTGTTCAAGTACTTCTTCTTCTGCTGCTACGTCAGTGTTAATCAGTATAAATGCAGTTGCCATAATATCCTCAAGAAAATCTCAACTTATTAGAATAAAAGCCTTACTTGAAGAGACCAAAGAATTCGGAAATACAGCAAAAAAAAAGTAATTTTCTTATAAATTTTATAAAATGGTTAGATTACAAATTGTAATAAATTAATCAAGATTATTATCGGTCAGCCATTTTTCGGCATCAATAGCAGCCCTACATCCATCACCTGCAGCAGTGATCGCTTGCCGGTATCTAGTATCAACTACATCTCCCGCAGCAAAGACTCCTTCAACAGATGTCATGGTATGTTGTTTGGTAATGATATAACCTGATGTATCGAGCTCTATTTGGTTATCAAATATTTTTGTATTTGGTGTGTGACCAATGGCGACAAATCCTCCATCGATTGATAATTGTGATTTTTCACCTGTATTTTGATTTTCTATTTCAATTCCGGTTAATTTTTGAATGAATCCATCCTTTTCTGAAAATAACTTTGTTACTACTGAGTTATATATTACCTCAATTTTTGGATTGGATAGTGCTCTCTGTTGCATCGTTTTAGAGGCTCTAAATTCATCTCTTCTATGGATGAGATACACTTTTTTAGCATATCTGGTTAGAAAAGTTGCCTCTTCCATTGCAGAATCACCTCCACCTATTGTGGCAACAATTTTATCCTTAAAGAAAGCACCATCACAGGTAGCACACGAACTCCAACCTGAACCGATTAATTCTTTTTCATTTTCCAATCCTAGCCATCTTGCAGATGCTCCTGTGGTTATAATCACTGAGTGCGCCTTATAGGTTTTATCATAGGTTTTTATAATAAATGGTTTTTGACTGAAATCAACAGATTCTACATCTTCATTAATTATTTCTGAACCAAATCTTTCAGCTTGCTCTCTCATATGTTCCATAAGTACAGGACCCATAATTCCTTTTGGAAAACCTGGGAAATTTTCTACTTCTGTTGTTAGAATTAACTGTCCACCTGCTTGGTATCCTGCAATGACAAGCGGGTCTAAATTGGCTCTACCCGCATAGATTGCAGATGTATAGCCACTTGGTCCTCCACCAATGATGATAACTTTCCTAGCTTCTTCTGATGACATAAATTAAATATGGAATTACTCATTAAATAAAATTGAGTTATTTTTTTCGGAATTACAAAAAAGTACTATAACTTTTGATTGAAATCTCATATATTGCAAACTGATTATCGCGGTAAGTCTATAAAAAGTAACATTGAAACGATTCTCTTTGATTTTGACGGTACAATAATTGATATCCGACCAAAATGGAAAGACCCGATTCAAAAGGCGTATCGTGATGTATCGGGTAGTATCGTTGGTGATTTATTTTCTACAGATGTAGAGTCTGTTTTCAGTACTTTTCCTACCAAATCCAATTTATTTTTTAAAATAAAAGTTCTCTGGGCATTAGGTAGACATGGCGGTTTATCTATATTAAAATCTATTCACTTCATTTATAAAACCTCTAGATATTTCAAAGAAAGCAAATTCATTAATATTCCACTACAGGGTGTTGAGCATACCATAATCACATTAAAAGAAAGGGGTTATAAAATTGGAATAATAACATCTGCTGGAAAAGATGAGATTATTGAAGCAAAAAATCAGTTGCAATTTTTACGAGATATTCCTTATGTCTCTCGAAATGAGGTAAAGAAATTAAAACCAGATCCAGAGTCAATTCTTTTAGGGATTAAATTACTAAATTCTACAATAGAGACTACTTTGATTGTAGGGGATTTTACTACAGACATATCCGCGGGAAAGGCTGCTGGAATTGAGACCTGTGGTTTTCTAGGTGTGTTTCCTGAAATTTCTCAATCATTGATGGAGGATGTTGATCCTAGCATTATAATTAGTATTATTCCCGAATTGTTAGAATTTTTTAATTAAAACTGGTATTCTAGTAATAATTTGTTAAAATTGTTGGAGACATCCTGTATTGCATTAATTTCAATAAATAACTCCTGGATTAATTGTTTTTGTTGAAGTGAATAATTCGAAGTTTTATTAATTAACTCACCAATTTGGATAATCAAATCTTCTATGTTATCAATTTGGTGATGTATATTTTGAATTTCACTTCTGAAGGTTCTTGTTACTGCTTTAACCTCTTTGTTCATGTCAATTGAAGTATTTCTAGATCGTTGAGACAATCTTTGAATACCATCAGCTACAATACCAAATTTCTCACCTGTCTCACCTGCTTGGGCAGATTCAATTGCAGCATTAACAGCAATTAAATTTGTTTGATCTGCTAATTTATCTGATTTTCCAACTATAAAATCCAATTTACTAAATCTAACAAATGTTTCATTTTGAAATTTATTTGTTCTTTCTCTTACACCTTCTAATTGATTACTAATTTGGATAACTGATTGGTGGATTTGATCCATATCTACAATAATTTCACTAATATTCTTCTGAAAACGATCGGTATTTGTAGTTGCTTTATTTGATGCTCTATTTAGGTCCTTTTCATTAACATCTAATTTATTGAACAGTGTATTCAACATTTTGAATAATTCATTATTTAACGTAACAAGACCTGCCATTTTGCCTGTAATTGAATATACCTCTAATTCTTCTACCCTCAAATCTTTTGTTTGAACCACTTTATTAACAACTTTAGCGACTTCTTTATATGGTTTATTGAATTCATTTTTTATTAAAATACCTAATAAGAGTATTAAGCATCCTAAAATAATTCCTATTATCAAGCTCTGTAGAGTTGTATTAAGTATTCCCTCAAATAATACAGGTATAAAATAAGTTATGGCTAATCCAATAGCAATGATTCCGCCTGAGTACGTATAAATTTTAGATCTGCCAAAAATGAATGTACCAATTATTAATGAAATCAAAGACAAAATAAAGATTATTAATAAGTCTGTTAATGCCATATGTTTGTCTAATTGTAATGAGTATAACAATGTCTCGAATTATTTTTAATTTTTTAACTATTAAATTCTTAAATAAGTTCATATCTTTGAATAAAATACTAACCTCTTTCCAAAATTACTTATTCTACATGTACCAAACTATCATTAACCTAATTGGAGGATATACATGATAAGAGAACAATTAAGGAAATTATTACGAATCGAGCAAGTATATGCTCACTGTGACATCCCCTGTGGGATTTATGATCCATTTGATGCTTTACAAGCAGCAGATACTGTAATTAAAATGGTTGCAAAATTATCTGATTTGGCCGTTCCTGGTGGAGATGCAACAGTTGAACAAAAACGAGAATATCATAATTCATTTTCTAGATTTGTGCTGGCTAAGGAAGAATATTCTGAAAAATGCAAGAAAGAAGTATTAATTTTATGGACAGACTATTTTAATGAACAAAATAGTGGTGCTTTCAAAGAAGAGCTCCACGCAGCAGTTTGGAATGCAACAAAGTTGTGTTCATTTAATAAAAGAAATGTTGATCTTACAAAGGCCAACGAATTAAAAGCCGCTGTTCAAAAGGTAGCGGAATTATTCCAAAGAACAAAATAAATGA
>JAOUKW010000268.1 GCA_029882335.1 Candidatus Heimdallarchaeota archaeon
TGAATGGGATCCAAATTATAGGATCAAAAATATTCTTTCTGCTGTAAGAAGATTATTTGTAAAATCAAGTAACTCTATATCTGCTTCACCTGCAAAAAGAATTCAGAAAGTGGAAAGTTCTATACAAAAAGAAATTATTGAATTACAAAATGAAATTACGAGGCATAATACTTTAATCAACAACTATCGCAATCAGCAAATTGCTTCATCTAATACTCAACAACCAGTATCTGCGATTAAAATAACACAAAAATCTGATTTTGAGAGTACAATAGGAGCTATCAACGATTTACTTGAATTATTATCTATGAAGTTTGAAGAAGCTGAAATAGAACAAACAGACTTCTTTAGACTTTATCGAAGATATGCAAAAGAATATTATATTAAAGTAAGAGAATACGAATTATTAGGAGGAAACTAAATGTCATTTCAACAAAGAAGAAAGAAAGATCCCTTGAAATTAGAAGGTGATTTATTTGCTGCAATTGCAACAATGGATCAATTATCAAAATACTTTGATAGAGGAATCGTAGAAGAAACACTCTATAGAAGGCAACTAAAATCTTGTATATCTGATGTATTTAAGACACGAATGCAATTGGATGAAACTGGTTTTAATATACAGGATTTTATATCTCGTCAAAATTTAAATGAAAAGTATCCAGAAGGATTGAGAAGACTTGAATTGGCTGAAGGTTTGGAGGATGAATCTTCTATTGAATATACTAATATGAAGCAATTACCTGAAAAAACAGCCGACTTTGTTGCAAATACAATCGAATTGATTGATTTATTAAAATTAAGAAGTGTTGCTAGAGTTGAATACATTGTTCCATTACTAGATGATATGATCTCAATAGTTGGTAAATTCCCAAATATGGGGAGCTCACACTGGTCCTCTGTTGAAATGGATGGATGGAGGTCTTCTTTAGTTGGAGAAAGACCTAGCATGGTATTAAACGAAGAACAGTGTGAAAAACTGGAATTTGATGCATCAAGATGGTTAAGTGATTTTCGTAAACAAATTAAGGAGTTATAACTATGGGACTTAGAGATATTGAGAGAAAACTGAAGATTAATAGTGCATATCAAAGAAAAGAAGCAGAGGTTATTCTTCAGGAGATCGATCAAATGATTGAGAATGTTGAGATATTAAAAGAACAACTCAAGAAATTCGAAAAAGAGCATGGAAAGGAAATAAAAGATAATAGAGATTATTATGAAAAAATAGCCTTAGTAAGAGAAGAATTGGGTCTTCCCACCGAAGTCGGTGTTTATGAATGGAAAGATAGTCCTTCACTAAAAGATAGAATGGGTGGAAAAGGGTATTATGAAGAATTAGCAGATGAGATACTAAAAATCGGGAAATCTCATATGGCGAATACAGGGGGTATGATATCCCTAGCAGAGATAATCCTACAAATTAATAAAATTAGACCTGGAAGATTGGTGTCTCCTAAAGATGTAAAAAAGAGTTTAGAAACTCTTGTTGATGCAGAAGTAATACAACCTTTGAGAAAATTACCTTCAGGAGTTTTAATAGTAGAGTTCATTGCAATTGAATTATCTGAAGATCAACAAACAGTACTCGATATTGCATCTAGAAAAGGATTTTTAACAAGAGAAAATTTAATTTTAGTATCAAATTGGCCACCTGAAAGAGCGACTAGGATTTTAAATGAAATGGTAGATAATGGTATCGCTTTAAAAGATGAATCTTATCATGAGGGTACAAAATACTGGTTTCCAAGTCTTGGACAACAATAATTACCCAAAAAGTAAATTACAAGCTAAATATTTTATTTGAAAAGTATATTATAACTCAATAGTAATTGTATCTTTAGATTTTCCAATCCACTTAGCCCTACCTCTAGATACCAACAACTCAAATATCTCGATAAAGTCTTGCCTTGGTAAAGTTGACCATTCTTGATTTTGATTCGAAAGTTCATGAAATGTTAATACTTCTGCAGCTAAACCGGTATCCATTAAGTAGTCAATAATAATTGAACTCCATTGTTCAATAGATTTATAATACACTCTTGCCAAGATTTTCTCATTACCTAACCACTTTACAATGCCTTTTTTTTCCATTTCTTCAAATAATGATTGAATCTGATTTGACGTTAATTTTTTGTTGGCTTTTTTGTTGGAAAATGGATAAATATCCATCAATTCTAAAGTATTTACTATATGTAACTGAAATAATTGGCAATAATCAATAACTAGTCCAGTCCAAGAATCTATCCATGATGAAACTTGATTTTCTAATTTAGGAGTTATAAACATCCAAGGTCTATCTACCCAGTTTGGTAGATTATTTATCCATCTGCTCTCATTATGGCTCTCTTGAAGGGAACTTATCGGTTTTTCAATTGTCTTTTGCTTTGGTTTATTAATAATAACATTATCCATCCAATCTACAGAGGTATCTGAATTCTTTTTCTCTGCATTATCAATTGATGGTTCACTCTCTTCCTCAGTAGGCTTTCTTTTTACTGAAATATTAACCAGCTCCAAATTCTTTATCCCATTCTTCAAATTTAATTAATTCATTAGAAGAAACTGATTTTTTTACATTTTCCAATGCAGATAAATAATCTGTTTGTTTTACTGGACGTGCTTGCACATTCGTATCATTTATTAAATCAGAAGCATCCAATTCTCTGATTGGTTTCATTATCGCTTCTTTACAAATATTGGCAATATCAGATCCAGAGTATCCTTGTGTTACGCTACCTAATTCAACGAAATTAATATCTGGCTCAAGTTCAATTCCTTTTGAATTTATCTTAAAGATAACTTCTCTTGCTTCTGTATCTGGTAATGGTACGTATATTCTCCTTTGAAATCTTCTTCTAAAAGCACTATCAATCTCCCATGGTACATTGGTTGCTCCAATGGTTACTACTCGATCTCCTTTTGATGAAGATAATCCCTCCATACTCGTCAGTAATTGTGTTTTTACTCTTCTCATTGAATCATTTTCACCCTCTCCTCTTGCTTGAGTAAGTGAATCAACCTCATCAATGAAAATTATGGATGGTTGTTTTTCTTTTGCGATTTCATATAACCTTTTTACTAATTTTTCACTTTCTCCTAACCATTTACTAACTAAATTGGCCGCAGAAATATTGAAGAAAGTCGCTTTAACATCTCCTGCAGTGGCTTTTGCAATCATCGTTTTTCCACAACCTGGCGGACCATGTAACAATATTCCCTTCCATGGTTGTCTAGATCCAGTAAACAGATCTGGTCTCATCAATGGCAGCACAATTGCCTCTCTCAAAGCACGTTTTACATCATGAAGTCCCGCAACATCATCCAATGAAATGTCTGGTACTTCATCAACGATTGCACCTTCAAGAGATTTATCCATTTCAGACTCTTCTTCTTCACCACTTGATGAATCACTGGATTTTCTAACCTTTTTTGGTTTTGTAAGAGGCTTAAGTTCTTGAGCTCGATTAATATATTCTTTTGCTCTACTCTCATATGTTTCTGATAACCTTGGATTATTAGTAAATTTTGTCATTTCAAGTAAGATTTCAGCTGCTTGCAAATATAATCCTAATGCTTCCCTATAATTACCTGCATTATCAGCAACCACTGCTTTTTCGGCAATATCTCTAGCTCTTGCATATAAATTCTGACTGATATAGATTCCTCCTACTATTATAATGGTCTATTCCATTTGATATATACCTATTGTATTATAAATGCTAGAAAATATATTTGAATTTAAAATATTTTAATTTTCGCGATTCTTTTGTCAGTCTAGGTTCATTTATTAATTCTTATTGAGAAGTTTTTATTAATATTAAAGTATATTAGAGAAGTAAGATAAAATAGGAAGAATTACTTTGCGCGATTTATTGGGATGGCTAGTAAGTGGAAACACTAAAAAAAGCAGCCGAGATCATATATTAAACCTGAAAGTAGTCAGTAGAAGACTTGAAAGATCCAAGAGAAAATTGGAGAACCAGGAAAAGAAGACAGAACGAAATATTAGAACTGCAATTCAAAAAGGTGATATGGAAGCAGCTCGGCTCTATGCAAAAGATACAGTAAGGTCTAGAAAATGGGCTCGCGGCTATCAATCAATGATTTCTAAAATCGATGGATTAGTGTTTAAACTCGAACGAACTGAAGCAGTTCAAGATATCTCCAAAGAAATGAAAAATGTCGCAAAAGTTTTAATTGATGCTCAGCAATCATTAAATCTTCCAGAACTGGATACCGTCATTGGAAATATGCAAGATGCAATGGAAAATATTGAGGATGCCAGTGATATTATGGAGGATAGCGTAGATCAACTGTTTGAATCAGATACAAATGAAACAGAAGTAGATTCCTTATTACAAGAATATGGTGCTGAAATTGGTATTTCAGTTCAATCTGATTTGCCAACTCCATCTACTAAGACATCTGAATTAGAAAAACAAATTGAATCTCTAAGAAAGGAGGAAGAATAATTTGGGAATAAAAAATTGGCTATTTGGAAAAGAAAGCGGTGAAGATAAAGAAGCTGAGGCTATTGCCAAGCTCAAAAAACAATTAAATGCTCTCGAAGTCGAAGGAAAAAATCTCCTCCGAAAATCTGAAGAGCAAAAAGAATTAGCAAGAAAAATGTTGAAATCAGGAAATAAAGTAGGTGCCAAACAAGCATTGACTCGAAGTCACCTATTTTTACAGCGGTATAATCAAAATCAAAATACCAGTCTTAATTTATCAACACAAATTGACACTATTTCTACAGCAAAATCAACTGTTGAAACAATGGATGCTTTGAAGGTCGGAAGCTCTGTAGTTGAGGAAACATTACAAAAAGTATCTCCTGTCGATGTAGAAAGAACCATGGTTGAAATGGAAGATCAACGAGAGAGAATCTCAATGATGACTGAATCACTTTCTGATATTTCAGGATTAGAAATGGATTTAGATGGTGATTTTGCTGATTCAATTGATGATGAACTAGCTGCTATGGAATTAGATATGCAATCAGAATCTCATGGATCTTTACCAACTGCTGGGTCGGTTAAAAGTGCATCTCCTATTTCTGAAACAGTTGAAGAGGAAAGTGATACTTCGGATCTAGAAGATGAACTAAAGAAATTACAAAAACAATTAGAAGGAAAAGATTGATCTTTTAGTTTTATAAAAAATAAATATACATTAATTTTATTTACTTATCTTAATGATATCAAATTTACTGCTATAAACTATTTCATATACCTGTCATTGCTTCTGCTCGATTTCTTAGCAACAGACTTGATACAACTAGACTAATGATTTGCATGATGAAGCCGCTGGATTAACAACTAGTTTAACTGCTGGTGGTTCTTCTATAGCGGTAATTAATGGTACATTTTCCATTCCTGATGGTACTAATGTATTATTAATGTCTCAGAACATTGAGGCATATTCTGCAGCTGAATTAACAATGATATATGATTGGTTTAATGCTAAAGATGCTAGACTTTTATGGGTAGCTGCTGATTCTGATTATAATGGCTTATTCACTCCTGATGCTTTAAATGGTATATTGGCAAAAGTTGGCTCTCAACTTAGAATTGGTGCTGAAAGTGTAAATGATCCAGTAAGTAATGACGATGCTCCTTACAGAGTAGTAGCTAATCAACCAGTTAGTGATGGAGATAGAAATGCTATTTTCACCGAAGGTGTAAGTAAGATAATTATGCATGGACCAGCTCCAGTTGTTGCAGTAAATGATGCAGGTGCCACTGTAAATCCTGAAGGATTG
>JAOUKW010000269.1 GCA_029882335.1 Candidatus Heimdallarchaeota archaeon
AGTATTTAGTTTCAATTTACTTTCTCTTAAGAGTTGAGCTACATAATCGACAGCATGTATAACTCGATAATGACCCCCAAAATCTGGTAATTCATTTTGTAAATTGTTAAAACAATGTGGGCAAAAAGTAACCACTTCTTTGAAATTGTATGAATTGAGGAGTTCTACATTTTGAGTCATTAGATCTTGAGCTAAGTATTCATTTCCAATTCTTCTTACAGGATCTCCCGTACATTTTTCTTCTTTTCCTAGAATTGCAAAATCAATGTTTGCTGATCTGAATATTTTTACCATTGAAGTGGATACTTTTTTCGCTCGATCATCAAAAGATCCCGCACAACCAACCCAAAATAATACATCGGTATCAGGATGCTCTTTCATTCTTTTAATATCTAATTCTGCAGCCCATAAGTCTCTATCTGATTTACCAATACCCCAAGGATTATAGTTTGTTTCAATATTGTTGAATACATTATCTAAACCATCTGGGAATTCACTTTCCATCATAACCAGTGATCTTCTCATATCAACTATTTTATCGATGTGTTCAATATATACTGGACAGGCATCTTGACATGCTCCACAGGTAGTACAAGCCCATAATGTTTCTTTTGGAACTACCCCACCAATAAAATCTTTCTCAACGTTACCTTCTGGATCATTTTTCCATACAGTTGCTTTTTCTAATAGATTTTCTCTTAAATTTAAAATTAATGCACGTGGGGAAAGAGGTTGATCGTTTAAAAATGCAGGGCATAGTTCTTGACATCGTCCACATCCAGTACATGCATACAAATCCAGCATTTGATGCCAATTAAAATCTTCGACTTTGTTTACACCGTATTCTTCTATACTTTCATCTTCAAAATTAATGGGGACTAATCTTCCTTTTGGTTTGAGATTGGAGAATATTACATTAATTGGTGCAGCTAAGATATGAAAGTGTTTACTCGGAAACATACGGGGTACACGTATTTGGGAACCAAAAATATATATTAGGAATAACCACACCGAGAAGGTATGCAACCACCAGATCGTTTCTTCTAATACTTTGGATTCACCAGACCACATTCCTGCTACTACACCTGCGATTGGGGGTAAAAAATCAGTATCCATTTGTTGAACTGGGTGTTTATGTGCGACTATTTCTAGAGATTCTAAAATCGTGGCAAATATTATATGAATTCCAACCATAACTAGGATTAATGTTGCATCCTTATTTAAACCAGGGCTGTGTTCAAATTTCTCTTTAAATCGAATTGGTTTAATTACATATCGTCTAATAAATCCAATAAAGAGGGAAATCAGTACAGCAACACTAATGATATCCTCCATCCAGAGAAGAAATAGATAGAAACTACCGAGAAATGAAAAGGAGAAATTCGGGAAAAATGCTCTTAAAAATACTTCTATGGATATTAGTGTTATAAAAATAAATCCGTAAAAAATCACAAAATGACCGATACCTGCAGGATTTTTCAATAATTTATTTTGACCGAAAACGCCTTTCATGGTAACAGAAAATCTCTTATTCCAGTCACCCCATCGATCGCTGGGTTTTCCTTTTTTCAATACTTTGTATAATTGGTTTAGTGAGTCAAATACAAAATACAGAGTAACAGCAATGAGAATTAAAAATCCGCTAGCTCTGAGATAAAATAGTGGTTCTGCCATGATTCTTACATTTCATATGCATTGATAATATTTGTTAGTCGGGATTAAATATACGATCTATGAACTAATTGAAAATAATCAATCCACTATTTTTTGATAATTGATACATAATTTTCATGATGATGTACTTCAAAGATATCTTTCATAAATATTTCTAATACCTTAATATTTACCTCTACATGTTCGGTAATCTTAGATATGGTATAATAACTTCCTGAAGGAGAAATTGCTAAAGGTAAAATTAATTGATCTGCAAGATATTCATCAACAGAACTAATTTCCTTTAATTCTTCGGTTGTTTTTTTTGCCAATGTTTTTCCAATTTCTTCTGATTTTCTCCCTATTTTTCCTAGCTCTGTTAATCCTTTTATCGTATCTTTTGACTCAATGATTGCCAATAAATTAGTACCCGCACTCTTTGAGGGTAGATAATTTTCTATTGTTTCTATTGGTTGATTAAAATTTTCTTGATATGCCTCAATTTGTCTTTCAATTACCTTTTGCCTTTCTAAATCTTGTGATGCTTGACCAAATAAGGTAACCTTCCAATCAGTATAGGTATTAAATGCAACTGAGGTTAAAGGTGATCCAATCCAGTTTAATTGTATCGTTCCTTCAGCACCACCTCGTGGATAATATCCATCTAACTTAATATCAATATTAATTTCTAATCCAAATTTTAGAAAAATTGGTTTGGTTATGTACTGCAGATAACTACAGGTTGGAGCCCAACTCGTCACAGTTCCACCACCAATAAATTGTAAGGTTATTGATCGTTTGGACATAAAAGTGTAATTTGCGATTGCCTGAACAATAAGGGAGATCGAGGCTGCTGTGTCTAAATGAACTGTAATTGAATCCTTAAACTTGGTAGGGTCTGTATTTGTTTCGATTGAGATCTCTTGCGATCCGATCTCCGAGTGATTTAATTTACTTCCAGTAATCTCTGCTAGTAGTTTTAACCCCGACAAATGCTGAAGTCTTAATCCTGGTTTTTTTCTATTCTTACGTATATTAATGATATTTAGTGATTTTCCTGTGGCAAGAGCTATTGGTACTGCGACTCGAATTACCGATCCACCACCAAAAGAGCCATCTATTTGGAGTATTTGATTCATAATTTAACGATATGATTTTTGGAAACGAGCACGAGCTCCTTTACCACCATATTTCTTGGGTTCTGTTCTTCTGACATCTCCTGAGATCATGGTTTTATCATATGCATTATAGATATCTCTAATTTCTTGAGTACCTAAGTATTGATATAATCCACGGGCTAGAGCCATTCTAACAGCTTGTGCTTGTGAAATGATACCACCACCACTTACTCTTATTTTGACAGCTAAATCATTTTTATAGAGTTTTGATGCAAGGAGAACTGGTTCTTGCATTATATTTCGAGCGAAAATTGGTTCAACCTGATCGATTGGGACACCATTAATTCTGATGATTGCCTCTTCTTTAGTTTTAGTTTTCATTAAACGAGCTCTTGCAATAGCTGTTCTTCTTTTTCCAGCAGTTAAAATAATTTTCTTTGCCATTATGCTTCACTCTCTATATTATATCTCCAACCCAAATTTTCAGATAATTCTCCGACTGTGATATAATTTTGTGATAATCTCTTCTTTGCAACGTCTATTGTTGTGAATTCAATATCCGCGAATTTTTCAGGAACTTCTAGAAATGCGGATACCCGTCTATATGCTAATCTTCCACTGGTAGTTTTCCAAGGTAACATACCTCGTATAGTTCTCCTAAGAATTCTATCTGGGAATCTTGGGAACATAGGTCCTCTAGTTGGATTTGTATGGGTAGCTCTTCTTCTCTTAACTAAATAAGCCTCGATTAGAGATCTTTTTTTACCACTAACTAAGATATTTTGGGCATTTACTACCACAACTTTTTGACCCAGTAATACCTTTTTAGCAATCCATGAACTTAATCTACCTAAAATGTGATCAGTTCCATCTACATAAATTGTATCATTATCCATCATTATGCTCACCTAATAATTCTTATTCCTGATCCCTTTGGATTCTCTTCAACTAAATTGCTGATAGTAATTGCTCTTCCATTGGCTGCAGTAATTTTATCTTTCGCTGATTGACTAAATGCAATTGCTGCGACTACCACTGAATGATTTAATTCACCTGTTCCAAGAACTTTACCTGGGACAATTACTTGTTCGTTTTCCTTGGTATATCTATTAATTTTACTTAGATTCACTTCGGTTCTTTGTCTACGAGGTTTTTGTAGAATTTTGAATATTGTTCTCCAAATTGCTGCTTGGTTATTTGTTGATGCCTTTCGCAGCTCTACAATTAGACTCGCGACAAGAGGATTTGTAGGCCCTTTGTCTCTATTTACCATTCGTTACGCCTTATGTAATCTAATATCTAGTCAAATATAACCATTAAGATAACGATCATAAATATTGGATTTTACTAATTAATAACTTAACTTTAATCGTTTATTCCAATTCTTTCAAAAGATGAAATTTTTCTCATGCTGGATGGGTCATTATCTGCCTTTTCTAATGCTAGTTGAAATCCTTCGATGAAGCTTTGTAATCCATCAATTAATAAATCTGAAGCAGTAGTAACAATATTTTCTACTGGTAAAGCTCCTGTACTTTCAAGCATGAATATAATTTGTGAGGAATCTCCTTCTACTGATATTGAATCTTCCTCAGAAGAATGAACACATTCCATACACAGATTACAATCTAATAGATTACGTAGATTTAATGATTGATTATTCTCATCATATTCAAATACATTTCTTGGACATGAATCAGCTACATCTTTTGTGAATGTATGACCTGGTCGGATACTGATGATGGGCATGTACTGATATCCGATCGATCCAACAGGTTGCCATTTTGCGTGTTCCTTACCTGTACCAAATCTAGCTATTGCTTCTAGAATTAATCTCTGATCTTTATCCATCTTCATAATGGGTACTTCATCAACCACAGGATAAATTCGATGATCAGAACCTAGTAACTCTCTGGAATATATTATTGCACCGCTAGTTTGATCTGTTTCTTGAGTAAGTGTGAGTGTAACGGTACAACTATTACAACCAACACCATCACAAACATCACAAGCATCCATGAAGTTCAAATCATCTATATCACTATTTAGGGGAATTAATCCCAATCGATGGGCAATATATTCGTCAAACATGGCAGTATTATTTTCTACCATAATTACCTCATCAATGGCAATAGTGGGAACAGAACCTAAGATAATTCTTCTGATTGAATTCATAAATGCAGGAAAAGTTCCTGTGACAATGAATTTTAACATCTGATGATTAGCTGCAGGTAATTGTCTAACGTCCATTTTCGTATAAATTACTATTATTCTAGATAAATATAAAGTAATACTTAGTACGAATGATAATCGTACTATTGATATGATATAACCATAAAGTATCCATTATAAAACAGTATAGCTTACTAGTAAGTAGGTCTGCATCGATTTATTTTTAGTATTGTGCGAATGAAATAAATTATGCCTAAAGAAATTACATTTGAACAGTTAAATGATGCATTATTGGATAGAACAATAGAAATATATCAGAAAAAAAGTGGTGATGATATTAAATACAAATTTAGGACAAAAGGAATGCTATATACTCTAAAAGTCCCTCAAGATCAAGTCACTAAAGTAGAAAATTTGATTTCTAGTAATTCTAAATCTTTGGAAATAATTCCAGTATAAATAAAAAATTAATTTATTCCCAAGCCATACCGTCTTGTACAGTATCTGAAATTGCCTTTAAGTAAAATATATTTGGTAAGACAAGAATCAGTATTAGACCGATGACCATTCTACTTTGAACTAAACCATAATTTTCATCTTCAATTCCAGTTAAACCATTAAGAATAACGAGTGTTTTTGCTAAATGAATCCCACCTGCAATTATAAATCCTATTGCTAATACTAAGTAGAGTAAACCGTTTTTTATTGCTGCTGCAAATGACATTTGTTAATCAACCTATATATTAAAATTGATATACATAGTTATTTAAGCATTGTGTAATTAATTGATTGAAAAGAGAAATTTATATTTTACAAC
>JAOUKW010000270.1 GCA_029882335.1 Candidatus Heimdallarchaeota archaeon
ACACCTTTGAGTGCTGCATATATTCTACCTCCATATGAGTTGGTTTGAAGACCTAGGTCTAAAATTGCATTCTCTATTCCAGCTCCCTTAGCTTTCTTTCCAGCTAAATAACCTGTTAGATATGCAGCAGGAATATTTCCTCCTGTTAGATTCCAGCCAAAATTCTTGAGCTGCATGGAGTCAGATGATGTTTTCACAATATCTCCATTTGGCAAAGCATCAATGAATTGAACTCTCATATTCTTTGTTGATCGTCTGATGACTAATCTTATCATCCCTGATTTCAACAATTCTCGTCTTTGATAATAAGAAGTCTTACCTTCTGCTCTTCGTTTTAGGGGAACTCTGTATCGTGGTCCTTTTGCCATTATTTCTTCAACTCCGGTAGCCTTTTCAATGCCAAATTATGCTCTCTGATATAATTTGAGAGATAACGAACAGATCTGAATAAGTTTCCCTTTGCCTGCAAGTATAATTTTCTATATGTTGCAGGACTAATATATCCATCATCTCGTAAAGACTTGAGATAGAGTCTTTGTGAGCGGATTTTATTTATCCATTTTCTCTTCATATTGGAACGAGCATTTGCAGTTCCTTTTCTACTTCCAGGTCCTTTTCTTTGACCTCTTGCTCTCTTAAATTTTTGTGCTCTTGCACGAACCCTACTGGTACCAACGACTTTTCTAGATTTAATAAAACCATCGTGGATCAGCTTGTTTACATCTTCACGGGTGACAGCAAGTGTTACCTTATGAGTTTCTTCTGGATCTACCCAAATCCCATTTACACCCTTTTTAAGAAGAGAAGCAGCCATTTTTCTCTGTGCACGTAAATCAGTCATTATGCATCTTCCTCCTCATCTAGA
This sequence comes from Candidatus Heimdallarchaeota archaeon, assembly GCA_029882335.1. Classification (GTDB taxonomy): domain Archaea; phylum Asgardarchaeota; class Heimdallarchaeia; order Heimdallarchaeales; family Kariarchaeaceae; genus JAOUKW01. The sequence goes on from JAOUKW010000270.1 coordinate 866, forward strand.
AGATCAAATTCTTCATCTCCCTCATCATCATCAATAAGGGTGAGTTCACCTTCACCTTCTTCCTCAAAATCAATTCTTCTAATTTGTGGATTAATAATGTGAATTTCTAGATCCTCTGCTTTTTGGATAATTAAAGATCTTTTTCTAGATCCAACACTAGATCCAATCTGAGCAATTTGTATTTCTGCGTCGATTTTTTCTAAATCTGATTCATTAAATATACGAACCACTTCCTTACCAGAGGGATGCAATCCACGTACTGCTTTTGGATTTCTATAACCAGTTCCAGGGGATTTTCTCTTTCCTTTTAATTTGTGTCTCATTTTAGAGTCAATGCCCTTTGGTTTGCGCCAAGAAGTTTGAATTCTCTTCAATCTAAAATAATTTTCTCTCTTGAATTTCGGCCTTTTCTTATTTATTTTCTGCCTTAAATTCAATAAACGATTCTTTTCACTTTCATTCATAAGGAAAACCCCTTGAATTAAAGTTGTTTGTCAAGGATCAATCGTCCTTCCTGAAACAACTTTTAACAGTGAACTATACTACGATAGTTCCACTCTATAATTGAAGTTCTACTAGATCCTTATTAAAAACTAGGATACTTTACACAGCAAAGAATAAATTAATGATAATTAAATTGTAATTACACAAATTAACCTTAAATAACAGATGTATTTATGTAAATAAGGGTACACCTTAGTTTTAGTGAAAACTATTGTATATTCATTATTGCTTCTACTTATACTCAACCCCAATGTTGTTCATGCTGAAATAATTGTGGAGGATTCAATTTCGTTACAAGGAAACACCATTCATCATATCTCATTTGTAATAAATAGTAATATTTCACTATCTATTTCAGGTACTTCTAGCGCAGAAGTTAATTTAATTTTACTGCTAGATGAGAATTATAATCATTGGTTAAATCAAACAGAATATGAAAGTAAAGTTGAAACGAAACTTCTTAGTGAGTTCAATCATGAAGTACAATTCTCAGAAGATTTTAATTCTACATTATATATTCTTTTTGTAAACCTCTCTGATACTTCTGTAAGTCTTTCATATACTATTGAGGTTGTAGATAATGACTTTCAAGCACCAATACAAATATTTCCAATATTCTTTTCTCTCTTCTTTCCTTCCCTAGTTTTACGAAAGAAATCAACTAGGTGAATACTTTCAGTCATCACTCAGCATTACTCTAGATGTTTTTTATAGTTGATTGCATATACACCATATGATAGTTGACACATTTATGCCAGCAGCCTCACTTGCAAAAACCTTACCTTCACCTCTGAAAGTATCACACAATTTAAATCTTTTACTCGGTGGGGTTATCAATAATTTCGAAGCAGCCACTGTAAATTTAATAGAATTCGAAGATGTAGCATCCATACATCAGGAAATTCATGCACAATTGGTTGATGCAACATTATCAGGATGGGGTATCAAGTTTATTGATATTGCTAATTGCTATAACCCCAATCAAATAGCAGAATATGCGTTTGAAAAGGGTATATCTGCACACCTTGTCCTTAAAAACATCAAATTAGCCCGTCCGTTTCAAATACATCATTCCATATCCATTATTAGACAATTACAACATGAAATACTAAAAACACCAAAAAAACAGCTAATTGTTGTAACAGACTTATCAGTACAATTTTTTGATCCTCAATTAGCTAATGAAGACCCTGAATTTCCCCTCCCACAATTGGAACAGTTTCGATACTGTTTAGGTATCCTACAGAAAATTGCAATTCAAGGCAATATGGTTTTGATAACCGATCGTCTTCATCGTCGTTATCGACTTAAAGAAGCAACCGGTCATGAGCGAATCCACGCAAATGCACTTGACTATTGTGCAAAAGTTCATCTCCGAATTGAAAAAACACATGATGGACGAAAGATCAGTCTTCGTGCACATCCCTATCTAGAACCAAAAACAATAAATCAACGGTTTCTAAACCGTAGTTCAACAAAACAAATGAAATTGGATGGATTTTTTTCCTGATAACTATACGTAATTATTTGAAGAAATTTTCATGATAAAATGAAGATACCATAGTTCAACACTCTTAAAGTACTTTTAAAATTATTATATATTGAGGGTTAGTAATAGCATTTATAATTTGAACACCAGTTGAACGTTTTGTTGATAAATTGTTTCGAAATCTTATCAAGTAATACGTAGGTATAAAAACATCAAAAGCAATAATAATAAATATAGTAAATCTTTGACAATACTAGTAAACTTGGTGTACTAAATATGAAGGTGAGTAAGAAAGGACAAATAGTGGTTCCTGCAAAATATCGTGATCGATTGGGTATTGAACCAGGGATGAAAGTTTCTTTCAGAATTAGAGGACAAGTACTGGTAGTTGAATTGGATACTGATATTGACAAAGATTTAGAATATTTAAGGGGTAAAAAAGGAAAGCTAGGTGAGGCAGATTTAGCAGAGGGAGGAATCCAGGAAATTATAATGGATTTATTAAGCCAACAATTTTACAGAGGAGATGATACTTTAACAGATAGAGTAGGTCGTGAATCTGTAAAAATACGCGGCTCAGATGCCATTTTACAAGAAGTTGTCAGTATGTTGCATCATTCAGCTCGATACTGGATGAATGGAGACTATATTGAAACTTTACGAGAATTTGCAGATAATCTTGAATTAGATTTTCCTACTTTATTATCTAGATTAGTTCAAAAATTAAAAAATATGGAAGTTGGAGGACAGGATATGATCTCGTTAATGGGTGGAGAAGTTATATTTAGTATGGCAATAGGAGAGGCTATTACTCAATTTAGAGTTAGAGTGGGTGACCAAGTAACTGAGTTGATCTATAAAGAAGCACAAGAACTTGGATATGTCAAGAGACTTGGTGAAGAAACAGTTGAAGAGTTAGTCGCACGTAAATTGGCGGATCATTACTCAATCTTAATGAATTTAAGAGTTCTTAGAGAATTAGCAAGAAGTTCTGTCCGTACCATTGGAAAACGAGATTTTGAGAAATACAACAATTCATTAATTGAAAGTTTTGTATCTGAAAAAACACCAGAACATATCATAAAACGAAGAGAAAGAAGAATTAAAAGATTGAGAAGAAAAGGAATCGAGGTTGATGAAGAAGAATTTCTATATAATCCAACTGTAGATGATGATGATGATGAAGAGATGGATGGGGAAATATTTGAAAATGATTTACCAGATCTACCATCCTTTGATTATTAAATATCCAATTTCATTAGAATAGCATTATCTAAATTATTGTAATAATGTTCAAGAATTTTAACTGAATAAAATCCAAATGATCGATACAATTTAACGGCATTCAAATTATTCTCATTTACCTCAAGGACAATATAACGGAGTTTTTGTCTTTTAGACTGCTCAATTAATGTCTGCAATAAGAGACTACCATAACCTTGACCTTGATGTTCGGTTTTTACAGCTATTGTAAATATATGAACACTGTTTTCTTTATCAACCCCTGCGGCAATATGACCATCATTTTTACCATCACCATTAATATCAATTACCCACCAAAACTCATTTCCATATTTTGAAAGCAAAAAATCAATTAATACTCTGGTCATTGGTTCCTCGAAACAAGCCAATTCAACTAAAATAAAGTCTAAATAATCCCTTTTGTAAATAAATTTTTTGGGTAAACCTTGTTCCGACATTTATTCTACATTTCATTGAAAAAATTGATCTTTCTTTAATTTGTTGATATTTCAAAAACTTACTATAATTCAGATACGATGATAATTTATGAAACTTCTTTCTGAATTTCCCAAAGATGGGAAATTACAAATAATTGCACAAGACTCGGAGGACTTATATCGCTTGTATAATGTCATCTCACCCAGCGATTTAATTATTGGTAAAACTACAAGAAGAATAAAATCAGCAAATAATGAAAAAGAGTCTAGTGAAAGACAATCAATGATTATCACATTGGAAGTTGATAAATTAGAGTTTCAAGGATTTGGAGAGGCAATCCGAGTGAGGGGAAAAATAAAAGAAGCATCAGAAGAAAATGTATCAATAGGGTCACACCATTCAATGAATATAGATTTATTTCAAAAAATCACCATTATTAAATCCGAATGGAGTAAAACACAACTTGAAGACTTAAGAAATTCACAATTAGGAGATGCTACAGAGCTATATATTGTAGTGATGGACGATGAATCAGTATTAGTTAGTCAGGTTGGAAGCCACGCTAGTAGAATTATATTAGAGGGATACCCCACCATTACGCGAAAAGGTAGTGATCCAAATCAACATCAAAAGGATATCATTGACTATTTTATCAATACTGCAAATTTCATGAAAGACATATACCAGAATAAAGAGACTGTTCAATTCATAATATCTGGAGTTGGATTTCTCAAGGAAAATTTTTATGATTTTATAAAATCAAATTATCCACATATCTTAAAAATGAGTACATTAATATCGATTAAATCTTCAGGTAGAGCAGGAATACGGGAGGTACTAACCTACCACCTACCGGAAAATATCAACTCAGGTAAAAATGCCAAAGAACAAGCACAATTAATTGAACAAATTATGGAATACCTAGGTACTTCATCAAATTTAATTGCATATGCGTCAGATGTGTATTTAGCCGCAGAAATTGGAGCAATAGATAAATTACTTATCTTAGATTCAAAATTACATGAGAATTTAGAATCTAGGAAAAAAATAGAGAATTTACGGGAGACTACCTACTTGAATGGAGGAAAGACATATCTTATGAGTTCAATGTATGATAATTCAGAAATATTGAAGGGACTCGGTGGTTTAGTTGCATTTTTACGGTTTAATGTATCTAAATCATAAGCATCATATTTTTATATTTTAATTTG
>JAOUKW010000271.1 GCA_029882335.1 Candidatus Heimdallarchaeota archaeon
TGTTTAAAATCAATTGTATTATTATTCAATGTATATCGAATATATTGATAAATTAATTCACGCAAATTTATATGATAAGGCATTAGATGAAATAGAAAATTTGCCTGAAGAATTAAGTCAATTTGGTGAATTATACAAAGGCAAAATCCTAACTTACAAGGGTGATTGTAATTCTGCAATTGAAATAATTGATTCAGCCTTAAGAAAAAATAATAATCAAAACATATCAATGGAATACTATGCATCGTGCATAAAAACTAATATCCTATATCAACTTAATAAAGACTACGAAGCTATTGAATTGACCGAATATATCGATAAATATACTAATAATTCCGAAAATTCCTCAATTGAATTGTCTTCTAGTTGGTATGCTATATATCAAATGAGTAAGGGTCTTCTTAATTTACGATTGAAAAAGTATCCCATAGCATTGAAAAGTTGTCTCCAAAGTCTAGAATTGTTTACAGAATTTGGTAATTTGAATATGATTTATCAATTATTACCGTCAATTGCATTAATTCATGAAAAAATGAATGAATTTAATCTCGCTTTAAGTTACTATTTTGAATATTTATGGTTTATTAAAGATAGAAATTCAATAACTGAAGGTAAAGCCTACGAAAATATTGGAAACTTATATTTGAACAAGGGATTGTTTGATCATGCAATTCATTATTTCTTTAAATCACAAGATATATTCGATAAATTACAAAGTTTTGAAAATAAAGCCAGAGTTATCCATATATTAGGTATTATATTCTTAAATAGAGGAGATCATGAAATAGCTCAGGAATATTTTCAAAATGCAAAAGACTTATCGTCAAAAATTGGCGACGATAAAGGTATTGGCTGGTCTATTCTTCATCTTGGTTTATTAGAATTTAAAATGGGAGATTTATCATCTGCTTTAGTCTTACTCAATCAATGTTTTAATCTATTTCGCAACATTGATGATAAATTGATGATGGCCTGGAGTCTTCGATCTATTGGTGATATACATCGAGTAAAAGGAGAATTTGAAAAAGCTTTAAATTATTACGAGAAGGATATTCAAGAATTAGAAGGATTTGATAATAGTTGGATACTAGCAGATACGTACAATAAGATAGGACAGATTTATTTCAAAAAGGGAATGATAGATTTAGCCATTGAAAATTATCAAATAAGTACATCACTCTATCTCAAATTAGGTGATTGGCTTAGTGCTTCAGATCCAGTATTCAATTTAATAATCGTAAAATTAGATCTTAAATTATTTAATCATGCCACTGACTTATTAAATTTTCTTGAGAGTCTTAAAAATCGTTCTAACGATAAAATAGTAAAACTACGATATACCATTGCCAAGGCATTAATATTAAAAAATAATACACGAATAATTCAAAAAGTCAAAGCACAAGAAATGTTAACTCAAATTACCAACGAAGAAATAATAGATCATGAATTAACAGTAATTTGTATGATTAATTTATGTGAATTACTACTACATGAATTACGAACTTATCAGCAAGATGAAGTGTTATCCGATATTATTAATCTTTCAACAAAATTACTTCTAATTGCTCAAGATCAAAAATCATATTGGTTATTAGTTGAAGTTTTGATCTTAAAAGCAAAACTCGCTTTAATTGAAGGAAATGCTGAAGAAGCACTAAATCTATTAAATTCTGCAGATGAGATTGTTGATGCAAGAAACTTGGAACAGCAAAAATTTAAAATAAATATTGAGCAAGATAATTTACAAGTAACGCTTGAAATATGGAAAGAATTAACATCAGTCAATGCTAGCATACGTGAAAGAATGGATTTATCTGGAATCGAGGATTATATCGAGAAAATATTTAATCAGTAAATTTCATCATTTAATATGAATACACAACATCCGAATCATCATTATTATCATGTTTCTTATCATATTTATTTAATTTATTGTAATCTATTTTCTCCTCATTGATTTGTTGGCTATCATAATTTGACACTTCCAGGTTTTCACTATCATTATTTTTGTTCTCAAATATAATTCTACCAAATGAATTAACAAAAAATGCAGGTTCTTCAAAATTTTTCTCCTTTGAATGATTATTCTTTTCTTTGTGTAAATCCATTATAATTACCATAAGTGTTATAATTACTTAAGATATTGTACTAGGGATTCGAAGCAAGTTGATATTTATGAATTGAATTAGAAATTTTCGACTAACTTTTTTAATTATCTACCTTTCCTAATCAAAGATATTAATAATCACAGATTCATAATTATTCTTATGTCAACAATAGAGATGACTGATAGTAATTATAAAGATTTAATTGATAAATCAGATTTACTTTTTATTGATATATGGAGTCAATGGTGTGGTCCATGTAAGCAATCCTCTCCAATGTTTGAAAAACTTGCGGAAGAACATGCAAATGATAAAATTATATTTGCAAAGTTAAATGCTGAGACTGAAAATCAAGCTTCAATGCACCTTAAGGTATCTAATCTACCTACATTTTTTATATTTAGAAATGGAAATCTAGTCAAAAGATGGTCAAGTGGAGATGTACCACGTCTAAGAAAAGAAATAACAGAAGCACTCTCAAATTAATATTCAAACTTTTTATTTATAGTGCATAATAATTAGATTAAGAATTAATTATGATTAATCTAATTGATATGAATGTTAATTTGTATCGATTGACAAAATCATCTTAAAATAGAAAAAAATTCAACTTAAAGCAATTAAAAGTGTCTGTAAAATTAGATATATTTTAAATCATTAAATCAATATAAATGTTAGAGGTATATGACCGAAGAAAAAATTATGAACCAATTACGCGAATTATTAGATTCCGGTGATAAGTGGGCTAGATTAGAAACTGATGTACCTGGATTACACATTGTTAGAATGCCTAGATTAAAAAATAGACCTGCTCGTTTAAGTGTAGAAGTAAATCCTTCAATACCATCTGTGGGCAAACCTCAAAAGAAATCACTTTTTATTACCACTGAAGAACAGTTTATAGAATATAACAGAGTTTTTTCAAGTGAAACAATAAAAAATGTAATCTCATATATCGAAAAAATCAATAATGAAGATAATATTGAGGGTGATCGACGAAATATCGTTGGAAAATTAGGTGAAGATTAGACTTTTCCATATATTCATACTAAAACTGAATATAACAGAATTGCAGTCAATTTTATTCTAAAATCGAATTTACACTATCAATTTCATTATAATCCATTTGATTTTTAATATATTTTGCAACATTATAATAGTATTTTGGACCTTGAGTTAAAAATCCAGTTAATCCTATAGGTATCGCCTTGTATTTACTTAATATCTCCCAAAAACGATCATTCGATACAATTCCACCGGTCGCCATAATTGGTAATTCACTATGATTGAAATAACTTAGTCTAATTGTATCCAATTGTTGTAATAATTTTGGATATATTGTCCTTCCGCTGAGACCACCAATTTTCATTGGATTTCCTAATTTGTTATTTTCTACAGGAATTGTATTAATTAAAGTTACTCCTAAAATATTTGATCTAACTTTATTTATTAATTCTAGATTTTGTTTTGGAGGATATTCAGGTGATAATTTAAGCCAAATAGGTTTTGTAGAAATACTCGAAATATCATTGATTAATTGCATGCTCTCTTTTAGATCCATTATTCCTTCTTGGATATTTGGGCAAGACAGATTTAGTTCAAATACTTCTGTAAATTTCTCTAATTTATTAATTAAAATCTCCCATTCTTCAAATGTATATCCCTTAATCGAATGCATTCTTACATGGCTATTAGAATTCGCTTTTAACTTATTTTCCCACCAATCAACTCCATTGTTAGGTAAACCCATTGAATTAATTAGTATGTCTTTATCTCGAATGATTCTTGGATATGGATTACCTTTCCTTTTGTCAACAGTAATTGTTTTTGAAATTACAATACCTGCACCTAATTTATGAATACGATTTATTTTTTTTGGGCTATCTGCCCAGCCTGATGTCATTCCAACCGGATTCTCAAATTTCAAATTTGCAATAGTAAATGGTAGAGAAATTATTTTGTTAAAATGAAATGTGGCAATTATGCCAATAAATGGACCACCAAAGTATTCTACCAGTTGATCTGGTAATCTACTAACTATCTGATTGTAAAAAAATTTATACAATTCAAATATTTATTAGTTTAAGGCTAATTAATTTTATCTGTAGAAATTGGGATAAAATAATTGATTTAAAAAAATTTTCTTAATTTATTTAACTGAATTCAAATAATTTCGTACGTGAAGCGCAACAGAAGCTCCTTCTCCACTTGCGGATACCGCTTGTTTTGTACTATTTCGTCTTACATCTCCTGCCGCAAAAATTCCCTTGATATTGGTCATCATAGCATCATTTGTTTTAATGAATCCTTGTTCATCTACATCTATAATTCCTTCAATTGTACTTACATTTGGTTTATATCCAATATAAATAAAGACACCATCCGGTTGAGTTGTAAATATTTCCTCTGAAACCACATTAGTAAACTCTATTCCTGCTAATGTTTTTTTATCACCAACAATAAATCGATTTACCCTAGAATTGAGTTTCAAAGAGATATTACCAATACTTTCAACTTTATCAATGAGTGATTTTGAAGCTTTCCAGTTAGATGATCTTCCATATATCGTTACATGATTTGCAAACTTTGATAGAAATAGTGATTCCTCAAAAGCACTGTTACCACCTCCAATTACAGCTAGATTTTTATCTTTATAGAAAGGACCATCACAAGTGCTACAAAAATGTATTTTATATCCAATTAATTCCCTCTCTCCTTCTACTTCTAGCTTTTTGTATTTACTTCCCGTGGTAATAATTAATGAATGTCCACCGACACAACGATTATTCGACAATTTTACACAAGGATGATTATTATCTTCCATAACTTGTACAACCTCTGTTGCTCGTAAAAATTCAACCCCAAAATTCATACATTGTTGAACTATTCTACTGGACAATTCATCACCTGATATACCATCTGGAAATCCTGGAAAATTTTCTATCATTTCAGTATAAGAAGCCTGACCACCTAAACTTGATTTTTCAATAACAACGACATCTAAACCATCACGAGCAGCATATAATGCAGCAGTTAATCCCGCTAGACCTCCTCCAATTATTACAACATCATGAAAATCATGATCCAACGATGTTGTTAAATTTAATTTCTCCGCAAGCTCTGCATTTGTTGGTTCTACAAGTATACTTCCATCTGAGAAAACAATTGTTGGTACTTTTCTTTTTCCATTATTTACACTTTCAACATATAGAGCAGCTTGTTCATCTTTATCAATGTCTATCCATTTATAATCAATTCTTTGCTCACCAAGATATCTTTTTGTTCTTCTACAATCAGAACACCAAGGAGTTCCATACATGGTTTCGATTTTCAACATTGGTTTAAATATTTAAATTATAGAATAAAAAATTATCAGTATAGGTGTATTTTTTAACATAAGATTATATTGTACAGATCATATTAGATCAATTTGTAAAAATTTATAACTTTTCACCAAGTAAATTATCTCTTTCTTCAATCCAATCACTCAACTTTGAAGGATCATCAGGATAGTTATTATAAATATCACCCATTACTTGGACCTCATGAACTAACTGTTTCATTCTTTTCAAAATTGAAAAATTAGGAAATGCCCTTATTACTTTTTTAATAATTGCAAGTCCATTTAATTTTAT
>JAOUKW010000272.1 GCA_029882335.1 Candidatus Heimdallarchaeota archaeon
TTCAAATTTAATTTTAGGTGGATTTAAATCAATACGTAAGCTTTCACCATCATCCACAACTTCAGATATCGCTTTATCGTGTAAATATGTTTTTACTAACTCATTGAATAAATCAATTGCCCCTTCTTTTGATAAATCAAACTCAATGAAATTATCTTCACTCATATCAGATAATTCTTCTAACTCATCAAAATCAAATCTTTGAATATTTGTTAATTTCAATATTTGAGTATGTGAAATTGCATAAATCATCTCATAGATGATTTTTATCTCCACTTGATCTGATAGGTGAATATAATCATATTCATACTCTTCACTTTCTGTGTTAAATTTACTAATTGTTTTAGTACCCCCATAATGCGCAGATGCATCTGCAGTAATCAAATATACTGGTATATAATTTGCTGCTAAAGATTGAATTTGGTAAGTTGTTGTTAGATTTTTTTTCCTTCTATATTTAGTTTTTAACCATTGATAGAAGATTTGTTCAGCTTCGTTTTTTGTAATTAAAAAAGGTAGGTAATCTGTTTTTTCTTTTAAAGTCATGATACACGAGAGTGTGATATCTTATAAAATTGTTTACAAATCTGAATATAAATCTGTGATACCAATTGAAATATATTTGTATATCATTTCAGGGTACATCATTTATTATCATCACTTCAAAATTTGATCCAATAAAGAATCATCAACCAATTCTGGAATGAGAATGTGACCATCATTAGTATCATTCCACTGTTGAGACACTCCAATCGCAGGTGTATTTCTTGCCCATGAACGTCGAGCGACTCCAACAATTACATCCCAGTCTAAGGCCGATCGAATTATTTCGTCCACTCGTTCAGAACCATCAAGCACCAAACCAAAACCACCGTTGTATGCCTTACCAGTACCTACACCACCACCATTACTCAATACACATAATGTCATTCCTCGTGTCGCATTACCTGCCCAACTCTGATGTGCCATGTCTGAACTGATATTACTACCATCATAAATATTTGCAGTTTCTCTGAATGGTGAATCAGTTCCACCAGTATCATGATGATCTCTTCCCAGCATAACCGGACCTATCTCTCCATTTCTAACCAACTCATTGAACTTTAATGCGATCGCTACTCTACCTCCTCCATCTGCATATAATATCCTAGCACGAGAACCCACCACTAATTTATTCTTCTTAGCATCTCGTATCCAATTGTAATTATCTCGATCCTGTCCTCTTCGGTTGGGGTCAATACATGACATAGCTGCAGCATCTGTTTTATCCAAATCTTCATCCTTTCCAGATAGACATACCCATCTGAAGGGTCCATAACCATAATCAAAACACAACGGACCCATAATATTCTCCACATAGGAGGGAAAAATAAATCCATCAAAGGTATTTTTTCCATTTTTTGCAACTTCAATTACTCCAGCATCAAATACTGCTTTAAGAAAACTATTACCATAATCCCAGAAGAAACTACCTTGTTTGCGTAATATAGAAATCAGATCGAAATGCTTCCTCAGTGTTTCATCAACTAAATCTCTAAATTTTTGCCGATCCGAGTTTAATAACTCTCTTCCCTTATCAAATGAAATGCCACTGGGCGTATATCCTCCATCATAAACTGCATGGCATGATGTTTGATCGGATACTAATTCTATTTTTATCTGATTATCAACAATATATTGTAATAAATCAACAATATTACCGTGATAAGCAATGGATATCGGTTCTTTACTTTCACGATACTCATCAACCCATGTAAAAATCTCCGATAAATTCGACGATAACCGGGATACCCATCCCTGTTGGTGTCTTGTAGTAATTCGAGACTCATCAACCTCCGCGATTATTCCAATACCTCCTGCAATCTCAATTGCCTTTGCCTGAGCTCCACTCATACCACCAAGACCCGATGTAACAAAACAAATACCTGCCAAATCTCCATCTTCAGGTATATTTAGATATAATCTTGCAGCATTCAACAACGTGATGTAGGTACCGTGTACTATTCCCTGAGGACCAATATACATCCATCCACCTGCAGTCATTTGACCATAATTTGCCACTCCCATGGCACTAGCCCAGTGAAAATGCTCAGGGGTGTCAAAGATCCCCACCATAAGACCATTAGTCGATATCACTCGCGGCGCATTTCGATGAGTTGGAAATAACCCCAATGGATGACCTGACATTACTACCAACGTTTGATCTTCCTTCATTAGTCGCAAGTAGTTTTTTATCAATACAAATTGCATCCAATTCTGACATACTTGACCAGTTTCACCATAGGTAGTTAACTCATATGGATATAATGCAACTGCAAAGTCTACATTATTATCCATCATCAATTGCAATCCTCTTGCCTCTGTTATTCCTTCATATTCATCAATTGGTCTGGCAGAAATATTCGCACCATTTCCGGGTCTATAGCGATAACCATAGATCCTACCATAGTTTTTCAACTCATCTAGAAATTCAGAAGCAATGGCTTGATGTAATGATTTAGGAATATATCTCAATGCATTTTTCAGGGCTACTCTTGTTTCACTGACTGACAATTGATACCCTCGACTTGGAGCACGTCGAATATCGGGTTGAAATGAATACATTTCAGGAAGTGAATCAGGTAATTGAATAACCATTGGTTTTGAGTTTACATCCATTAAACACTGTTGAGACTTAGGAAATTTTAATATTATTTTGGGTATATCAGTAAAATACTAAAATAAGGAATTTGTTTGATTAATTCTTATTACCAAATAATTCATCTGTTGTTTTTCTAATAATCGTTTCTGCCTGTGTTAATGCTTGAATACCCAAATCTGTTATCTCATAGTATTTTCGATTTGGCGTAAAAGAGGTATTGGCCTCTCTAACAAAACCTGATTTTTCTAATCGATATAAAACAGCATAAGAAGTAACAGTTGCAGGTTCAAAACCAAATCTTTCCTTGACTTGATCCCGTAATTCATAGGCATATTTGTTATCTTCTTTGAGTAATTTCAAAATCCATAACCAGAGATTTTCCACCCTAAGCTTTTTCCATAACCTCTCAACAGGTTTATAGATTTCATTTTTATCTTTTGGTGGGCTCACAATTTTCTTTCAGTTGCATGGTATAAAAAATTATATGAAGATATAATAGCTAATTGATTACCCTACTTGTTGAAACGAACAAAATTAGAAGAAAATTTTTATTTTTATCATGCACTAAAGGGTGTTTTATTGAGAAATAGTATTTATTTTTTAGCTATTTCAATTATCTTGTCAAACATTTTTATTCAAAAAGGCGATGATCGTCCCTTTTTATATCAATTAATTATTGGAAGATTGGCCAAGTTTCAATTAAATTTGACTTTGAGCAATTTTGCATAATTAGTAGGGATATTACTGATTTACTTTCTTTTTATTATTTTCCTCAATAAATTGTTTGGTCTGAGAAACAAATTCTTCCCTCTCCTGTAGAATACTCTCAGAATTGGAAAATAATTCATTAACACTGTAGACTGAAAATTTTCGGATCAAATCTACTATTTGCTCATCATCCTGTTGATCTGTTTTTAAGGTGAGATAATTTTTTAACATATTTGATATCATCTCTATATGTTGATTTGTTTGATTTTGTATGTAAATTACTGAATTTTTGATAAAACTATTATTTTTTTCAATTCTATCATTGAAAATTTCTGTGATCATTATCTGATGATAATTTCTTATGTAATCCCAAAATTCATTATTCTCGGCACCATCATCTTGGAATTTTTTATACTGGTTTAGTAGCATAGTTTGTTTTACAAGTATGTCTTCTGATGTTGTGCTTCCATCATTTGACTGCTTAGCATCTTGAGAATTTATTGTCATTTTAGACACTTCTTATTATATCATGATTTGCTAAGCACAATAACTATATAAAATAGCTAATCGGAGATTCTTAAGATATCGTATTCTGCTGGAAATATGTATCTTTTTTTTAAATAACTAGACGATCCATTATCAATTTCGTTCCATTTGTGTGGTAAACGCGTAGTACAATTTGCATACAACCTGAATACCCTGATTTACCTGATTTGACTACTATTAAATCAAACTAACAAATTAGATAAGCATACGATTTACCTTCTTTGATTCAATAATTGTTGACTTGTTGGATTGGCATTTATTAGTATGGAATTTAAAGATGAATGATGGTTCTCTAAGTGAATATGGATTTTGAACTGATTCTAATGAGATATAGATGATAATTCATAGACCAGTCAATGTAAAATCAGATCCATTATTAATTGTAATAAAAATCGAATATGAATAAAATAACAACAATTGATTATAGATGATTGATGGTGTGTTTGTATTAAATTGATAGTAATATACCGACTATATCAGAATGTCTTGTTTAGTATTCTTCTCTATGCATCTGTACTTCCATAAAATACCTATATTCCTATCAATTAATATATCGACTATTGCTGTCATTTTATTCCAAATTTAACACAGACTTAGTAACCCTGATTAAATAATTATCAACAAGTGAGTCAAATTTCTCCAATTCACTAACAAAATAAGTTGCAATATCTAGATTTAATGTAGAATTAAGTGAATTTAGTAGAGAATCAAGTTTCAATTTATTGGATTCAGCATCATTATAGAATAATATTGCAATGTCAAGATTTTTTCCAACCATATTTGGATCATCACTAGTATATTTACTACGTTGATCCACTATATATAAGATTGAATTCTTGAGATCATCCAATTTTTCATCAAAGCCTGTAGTGTTGTCTTTTCCGCGGTCATGTACATAAAACTCGTCAATATCATTAAGATCAGTGCCATTTATACAATAGAGAATCGCGTTTACCGATGGAAATGTCTGATAATGAGCAACACCAAGATCACAAATCATATATTTCACTTCTTCACTATTGATATTTCGTTGTAAAGTCGCGAATATCGGTAGACTTACGGCATGATGGTATTTTGCACCAGGTAATTTTGCACATAATTCAACTATCTTTACACTCACCGAGTCATGGAACTTAAAAGAAGGTCCAATAACGAGAATTTTTATATAATTATTTCTAAAATCCATGATAACAGCCCATTACCTAAAATAAATGCGATTTGCATCAATTGTTACTGATTGTAACAAAGTATTACTTGCGAGTAACATCCTAAAGACGCTATTAATCCATTTAAAATCATTGCAATCAAGCAAATAAAAATTATTATTGTGTTTTTAAAATTCAACAATGTTATTTTATTATTCGAATTTATTATTGAATCATCCTCATACATGGATCCTTCATCCGGGATTTAAATAATCCGAAACATAATATCTTTTCAATATGACTTTGTGTTCTGGTTGATAGGTTAGTTTGCAGGTTAGATGTAATTTCTATAATCGCATCATGAAGATCCTTGAGATTATTAATATCTTTGAGTTCTGAAATCACTTCTTTTCTCCAGAAGTCTATTATAGAGTTGACAAATCGTTTTTCTAGGGATAAAGTTCTGTTGCCATGGTATAAAGAGAATAAAGACATTCATATATTATAATACAATGAATTTATATACTTAGAAGATAATATATTGTTAGATATAAATGTCTAACAAATTAGTCTTTGAAGACTTACCTTATACTGAAAAGGACATTGCAAATGCAGCTTTAAATTATCTACATAAGCTCTATAATTTCAATGATCTCCCAATCAAAACTCTAATAGATACTTATGAGA
>JAOUKW010000273.1 GCA_029882335.1 Candidatus Heimdallarchaeota archaeon
AGGCAGGGTTTGGGCTGAACGTGTGTATGTATATACAAAAAAGATCATGAATGTAGGTAGCTTATACAAATCTAATACAGCAATGATTACAGATATTTTGGATTTCGTAAAATGGAATTTAGTTTAGTTTAATTAATACGGTGTAGGTGGAAGACTTAGTATTTAACAAGAAATCAAGTTTGAACATTTTTTAGGCGAGTTATATAATCATCCAATATTTCACTATTTCTAAGATTAGGAATCCAATCTTTTGGAATGGCATCTAAACCAAGAAATGCACCTGAAATACCACCTGCAATACAACCAACTGAATCAGAATCTCCGGTTATATTAATTGCAGTAGTGACGGTTTTTTTATAGTTATCTGGATTTCTAAGAACTGAAAACATTGCCATAGCAAACGCTTCTTCTCCAATCCAGCCTTCTCCTAGTTGCATCATTGCATCTTCGGTGGAAATATCCGATTTAGATAATTCAAAGGCTAATTTGATTGCATCGTCAAATTCATCAGAAATATCTTTTGTAGCATCAAGTATTTGAGGTAAGGTGTCTTTTGGGTGTATCCCATCAAACATCAGTTTAATAATTACAGCACCCGCAATACAAGCAGCATCTGCTGTTGGATGTGCATGAGTTGCAATACCACTGGCAGATGCAACTTCAATTAGTTTATTCAGGTCATTTTTGTAAAAATATCCAATTATTCCTGAACGCATAACTGAACCACATCCTTTTGATTCTTTCACCCCTGATTCTCTCCAAGATAGACCTTCTTTTAGCATATGGGCACCTGTCAAACAAGTATTACCCGGTGTGTGACCAGGATTATTTATCCATTCAACAAATTCTTTACTCATAACTTCCATTATCTCATCAATTGATCCATCATTTTTTTGAATCAATGATTTGGTTATGGCTAACATCATTTGAGTATCATCGGTCCAAAACGAATCGGGTGGTAAATTTTCTATTCCATTAGGTGGATAAATTCTTTTTATATCATCTAGTGAATAAAATTCAATTGGTTGACCTAATGCATCTCCCATTGCTGATCCAAAGATATACCCTTCTAATCTATTATTTATTGTAATCATATGAAGTCTATGTAATGAGTATATGTAAACTCTGCTAAAAAAAAATATTTAATTATAATTTATTTTTTCATTCCTGCTGCAATAATTACTTCATTTGAGGTTGAAAATCCTTCTTCACTCTCAAACTTCAATAGTGCTTGCCGGATATCTTTCCATGTTTGTTCTTGTTCTTCATCGGATAGTGGAGCAAGTATAGCATGAATTGCACCAGCAATATCTTTTAGAAAATCCGTGCATTCTTGGGCAGAGGACAGTTTAAATGAACTATTAAGATATTCAACTTGAATATCTTCAAATCCTGCAGAATGCAATAATTCTGTAATCATACCGGGTGCACCTAAGCTGAATAATCCCGGAGCTCCTTTAGGGGGTGGAGAAGCATTTACTCTTTGCATTGCAGTCATTGCAGGGACTGAAATCCACGGACTTTTATCTGGGGTAGAAAATACAACTACCGATATTCTACTGCTTGGCTTCAATACTCTATATGCTTCATCTAATACTTTTTCATATCCTGGAATTAACATCAGCCCCAGTCTACAAATTACTGCATCAAATGAGTTATCTGGTAACTCTAGATTTCCTGCATCCATAACTTTTGTTTCTAAGTTTGAATATCCTTTATTTTTAGCCTCTTGGGCTGCATATTCCATGAGATTGGTGGAAATATCTGTTGCTAAAACATATCCACTGTTTCCAACTCTTTCTATTGCAGAAAAAGATTGATCTCCATCTCCTGCGGCAATATCTAATACACGATCTCCATTTTCGATATTTGCCATATCTAACATCAAATCTGTAGCATCTTTTAGTAAGGTGGAGATGAAAGGAATCCATTTATGCCATCCTGCTGCCACTTTATTCCATTCTTTTTTAATTTGGTCTCTTTTTTCAGAAATAATACTCTCTTTCACAATTTTGATAAGAATTTTAATTATTTTAATTAATTGATTGTATCGATTGATCTATCTATATTTTTGATATCATAATTTAAAATAGTAGTTGATACTACAGAAAATATAAAACCCTCTGTATTTAATTACAAGGAGTTTTCGCGAATAATAGCGAGTCGTAATAATTGTTATATTCATACAGATAAAACTGCTGTTAAACAATGTGCTCAATGTTCTAAGCTGATATGTCCTGAAGATAAGAGAACAGGAACTAGGTATAAAAGAGAATATAATGAAGATGCTAGTGAATTGATAAAGTTACAGATGAAAGGCGTCCCTGTTACTGAAGTCTTGATTGTATGTCCATCTTGTTTATCTGATTTACATATTGAGAATCAAAATGTAGCACAACAATTAAATCAGGCAAATAGAGAAAGAGTGAAAAATGTGAATAAAAGAGCGATCTATGTCTATATTGGTATTGGTGTTATTGCATTGATCTTCTTTTTACTCAATCCAATTGATTAATAACATAATAACAATGGTTAAATTGGTTCGGTTTGCTAGAATTTGCAATTATATTTAACTTAAATGACAAGATGTTGACAGTACAACCCATCTGATATTGAATTGATTGATACTATGATTGAATTTGCTATACATATTATGAATAACTGGTCTTTTGCTGTCATCCATTATTTTAATAATTAAATCCTCTGGAGAATTGGTCATTGACATATATTTTGTTATGATTGAGAAATCTGTTCAATTCTGCTTATTATGGTGGGTTGCAATTCAACTGGGCTTATTAATCTCAGAACATGCAATTCTTTCAAAGTTGATATCTTTTGGATTATCTTTTTAGAAACATCCATATTATTCTCTTCCATAATTAGCTTTAATAGAAATTCACTATGTTCAATGTTGTGTATTAAGACTTCCTTATCACTCTCTTCATCATGGTAAATGTCAGTAATGAAGTTAAAGTATTTTTCATCCTTAAGGTTTGACAAAGCATATAGTCTGAACATTGGATTTTTATGAGCAACAAACTCTTGAAGGATTTTTTCATCTTTTATTAGGGTTAATGCAACAACTCGAAGTAAGATGAGGTCATCTGATAGAGCAGTAATATATAATTCATCACTTGATAGTTGATATAATTGAGTTACTTTGTGTAATATATGATCTATTGGAAATTTAACAGAAATAACACCATCTAATGAATATAATCGCTTTATTGCAAGTAATTTATGACGAATATTGATTTCATCGTTCATGCAAATTGATTCAAGTTTTCTTCTATCAATCAACTGAGTAATATACCAGCCATAAAGAAAGGGATTTGCACTTTTTTCACATAATTCATCTGTTTTTACTGATGAATCTTTTGAAATTTGTGATTGCAATATATTATAGTGGGATGCTAATTGTAAAATTTCATAAGACTTTAGGTCAATTACCTCATATTCTTTCATACTAACCTGTAAGTAATCAATATAGAAATTATAAAGATATGTCATTGCTAAGCTGTAATTAATCCCAAAATCCTCATCAGCAATGTCTTCAAAATGACTTGATGAAAGATCAGCTTTATTTCCTATAAGTATAAATTGATGTTGTCTTCCACTTAATGCAAATGAAACCATTAGTTGATATAATGCCTGATTAAATGTTTTATAACGAGTGATATCGAAAATCAAGATTGTAAAGGAATTCCAAGCAAAGAAAGTTTTTCTCAAATGTTTATAAAATTGTTTATTTTCAATTTTGGAAGTTGCATCCCATATCTGAATGGTCACATCATAATCTTCAAACTTAATTTTCCTTGTATCAAACCTGAAATTTCTACCCAAGGTACACATAGATTGGAATTTATTATCCATTAGTATATTAGATAATGTTGTTTTTCCAACAGCATCTCCACCAGCAATGACTAATTTAAATAAAAATCTTTTATTTTGTCTTTTAATTTGTTCTCTTTCATGTCTCTTATGCTTAGCAGTTGTTAAATGTTGTCGACTCATCGGCTTTTTTGTTTTAGAACCACATACACTACAAGGCATAAGTTTAAACAAATCAAATTTCTTATAAATTTTGCATTTGTAGAACATATTTTGAATATTTTCAAATTAAAGACCATAAAATACTTGACAACGAAATTAGTGTGATATCTAGAATATCCTTTTGTAGTTGGTCAATCACTCATAATAAAAAAAAATTATTAATTTATTATTGTAGTTTTAGTATTTCTATTGACAAACCATAGATTATTAAATCCAATGAATAGTTGGTGATGTTTATCTTGTACCTATAATATAACTAAGGATGTAGTGTATTTGTAGCTGCCATAAACTGGTTTCATGGCATAACTTCAGTAAATGTTGATGGATTAGCCTTAGGAACTCACATCTTTACCATTCGTGTATATAATCATTCTCGCTAAATTTTTAATCATTCAGTATTGAATTTTTATTTTTATTCAACCATTAAGGTTTGTTTATAGAAAATTCTCGCTAACGGATACTTATAATTCTACAACAAGATAAGAAAAATGGATTTATTAGGACCTTTAAAAGAAATTTAATTTATGTTGATAATGCAGTAATCCTCCAAAATCGTATGTCACTAGGGTTATTATGCAAATATAACAGGCAATGATTGAATATTAATATCAACTGCAGGCAAACATTGAGATTAACTTAGAGAGGAAAATCATACACAATAGACCATTTTAACAACCCCAAAAAAATATATATTTAGTGATATAGAAGGATTCTTATTAATTTTTATTAATCAAAGGTAGTTCTGTGTTGAGAGTAAGACATCTAAAAAATGGAAAATAAATAAACCATACTAATTCCAATTAATGTGCTGAAAGTAGTGTTAATGACAAAATCATGTATGCGCTTCAGAAAATGACAAAAACCCTGTTACAAAACTAACAAAAAAAATATGATTATGGTTTTTGATTGGTTTTTAGAATTCATCCAATTCTTTTACATCAAAATCTAATTTAAGCTCAGATAAATGCTGTGAGTCAATGAAACAAGCCCTTCCATTTGGCAAAATAATAATATCTGCAAAAGAAAGACTATAGAAACGAACTTCATCTTTATTGTGATAAGGAAAATTTATTTGTGCTTCACGTATTGCTATATCATTCAATGGTGCTGTTATTTCTTGTGTAAAAATCCAATGTTCAATAAAGAACTCTTTTGTAATTTTTGGAGTACCCTCTGCATAAAAGATATACAAAATTGCATCTGTATGTAACCCTTTTTTTATCTTGTACAATTTAAAAGTATAGATTTTGGGAGATTCATCATCTCTTGTTACCATTTTATCCTACCTCATTAATTATAGTTTAGATTATATATAAATAGGTATTTTGGTATCTATATATACTATGGTATAGAGGCACCATTTGGTTTACTGTTTGTAGGTTTTTTACCATAGAGAATTACCATTGTTTCTTCATTGGTTAAGACAAAATATGATTAACTAATTTTTACATATTCTCTTAATGGATTATTATTTTTATGTTATCTAATTCAGTATTTTCTTTTATTGAAAATTACCACGACAATAATCAACCCCATCAGAGAAAATAGAGGGAATTTGAGAAATCCACTATCTTCCTCCTCAGAAGATGAAGGTGGTGATGGAGGTGAACTTGGAGGTGTGGAAGAACTTGGAGGAGGAATTGCAGTTACTGTTACAACAACTGTATCTGAA
>JAOUKW010000274.1 GCA_029882335.1 Candidatus Heimdallarchaeota archaeon
TAATGTAACTCATAATGGAGGTCTATTCACAACTTCTACGGCTTGGACTAATGGTGCAGTCAATGTCGATATTGATGGTCTGTCCGGGGGAATCCATGTTTTTACTATCTTTGTATATGATCTAGACTTTAATATGGCAACAGATACTGTATATGTAACGGTGAAATCCGAATTTATTACTGCAGATCTATCCTCGCCATCAGATCTTACCTATGAGTTTCATTCTTTTGGGAATCAAATCATTTGCTCTGTTGGTGATGACAATCCTGGTGTCTATAACATTACACTCGATGGAACCATTTTTTCATCCACAACTTCTTGGTCTAATGGCACTATATCTATTAATGTTGATGGATTAACTGTTGGTGTTCATGAATTTATCATCTATGTTTATGATCTTGAATATAATTTGGTAACTGATAGTGTGTTTGTAACTGTCTATAAGGAATTGAATATGCCTGATTTATCTACACCTGCTGATATTATCTATCAATACGAATCCACTGGAAATCAAATACAATGGACTGTGGGTGATATCAATCCAAGTGTGTATAATATTACCATTAATGGAGAAATTCTTAGACCTACAACTAATTGGATTAATGGAACAATCACAGTAAGTGTTGATGGATTGGATATTGGTTCTTACACTATTATAATATTTGTTTATGATTTAAATGGTAATAGAGCTACTGACACCGTACTAGTTACTGTATTTAGTGAAACAACTCCACCGGAAATTTCATCTCCTGATGACATTACTTACGTTTTTGATTCTATTGAAAATGTCATAGTCTGGAATGTTGGTGATGCCCATCCTGGGTTATATAATATGTCTGTAAATGGAAATTTATTCATGACCAATGTGGAATGGAATAATGGGACTATCCCTTTAAATGTAGATGGATTGGATGTTGGTACTCATATTTTTGTAATTAGTGTATGTGATACCTATTTCAATTGTGTTCAAGATACTGTTGTAGTAACCGTGACTGCTGTAGAGGATACATCATCATCTATTCCGCCTACAGTTATATTTTCTGTTGTAGGTGTTGTAGTTGTTGCAATCGGTTATTTTGTGTATCGAAAGAGGAAATCCGGTTGACTATAGACACCTCTCGATTTGAATTCGGAAAATATATCATAAATCCAATCAAACATGATGAAGATGTAAGTTGAATGCTGTGGATTATTCAATTTTATCCCATCAACTTTATTCATTTTAAGTATTCAAAAAGTAGAAAAAAACTTAATGTAAATATAAAATTTATAATGACATTTTTGGAGGGTGAAAGCTTTGAAAAATCAAGGTGTTTGTTTCTTATTTCTCATTCTTGCACTCTCAACTGAGAGTATATTTCTCAATCAAAGTACAGCTAAGGGAGGGAATGGATCGAATATCAAAGGATACAAGGACATAAGGGCAACAATCCTTAATTCTACACCACCGGATCAACCATGGAGAGATTGGAAATTGATATTTCTTCGTGGATTTCATAATATCTATTTTGGATGCAGCATTATTAGTTTCTAATGTAT
Organism: Candidatus Heimdallarchaeota archaeon; assembly: GCA_029882335.1. GTDB lineage: Archaea > Asgardarchaeota > Heimdallarchaeia > Heimdallarchaeales > Kariarchaeaceae > JAOUKW01. Next base: position 1,540 of record JAOUKW010000274.1, read on the forward strand.
TCTTGTTATTATACATCAAATGTTAACACCAAATGATAATTCTTTTATTAAATAATAACTACTTCATATCGTTTATTAATACCTTAATTTCATTAATTTGTAATTGTTGGTAAACATAAATATTCAAAAAAACATTCAACTCTCATAATAGTTAAATTGGAATTTTCAAATCAAACATTGATGAAATATCTTGGAATATTTACCATCATAATGATTTTGTCGAGCTTTCCTGTAACTCAATCAAATACAGATAAGTTTGAAGCTGAAACAAATATATCGGTGACTCTACTTACATCTGACAGTTTTGTTACAAAATGGAATACTTCAATGACAAGCACTGGATCAAGTGAAAATAATCAAATTAGACTTCCTTTAGACGAAAATGGAATATATAATTTTATTGTCGACTGGGGTGATGGTACCTCAAATACCATTACTACATGGAATCAAACAGAAGGTAAACATGATTACTCTTCAACTGGTGTTTATAATGTAGTAATAAATGGTAATCTAAATGGTTGGCAATTTAACAATTCTGGTGATCGACTTAAAATCATCGAGCTGTCTCAATGGGGTAATATGAGTTTGGGTAATTCAGGTAGTTATTTTTATGGTGCTGAGAATATGGTATTGACGGCAACAGATGCACCAAATCTTAATGGAACTACTTCTTTGTATCAGGCATTTACAGAGTGTGTTAATTTAGGTGCTACCGGTAGTATGAATACTTGGGATGTAGCTGCCATCACGAATATGGGTCGTATGTTTATGTATTCTTCTACCTTCAACCAACCTCTTGGTAACTGGAATGTTTCCAGTGTTACTGATATGAGTTGGATGTTTTTTGGGGCAAGCTCATTCAACCAGCCTCTTGGCAACTGGGATGTATCTAGGGTGACTGATATGAGTTTTATGCTTGCTTTATCAACTTCCTTCAATCAACCTTTAGACAGTTGGAATGTTTCAAAAGTCATTACTTTACGGGCCATGTTTAATGGAGCAAGTTCATTCAATCAGTCTATTGAGAATTGGGATGTATCTGGAGTTACTGATATGGGTCAGATATTTGCTTATTCAAGATCATTCAACCAACCTCTTGGTAACTGGAATGTATCCGGTGTGACGAATATGGGTGATATGTTTGCAAGTGCTACTTCATTCAACCAATCCATAGGTGGCTGGAATGTATCCAGTGTTACTAATATGCATCGTATGTTTGAAAAAGCAAGCTCATTTAATCAACCACTTGGCAACTGGGATGTATCTGGAGTTACTGATTTGAGTAACATGTTTCAAAATGCAACTTCATTCAACCAACCTATAGGTAACTGGGATGTGTCTAGTGCCGATGGTTTCTTTGGACTGGATTATATGTTTGATGGAGCAAGTTCATTCAATCAATCTCTAGAAAATTGGGATGTATCTCGTATATTAAGTATGTATGCTACGTTTCGTGATGCGACCTCATTTAATCAACCACTTGATAATTGGGATGTGTCTAGTGTAAGTAACATGTATTATATGTTATCTAATACAGCACTACATTATACAAATTATGATCGTTTACTAGAAGCTTGGTCGCAATTAAATTTGCAAACTTGGGTCACTCTTGATGTCGGTGTTACAAGATATACAAATATAATTGCAAGAGATTACATAGTTGACACTTTTAGATGGACTATTCGTGATGGAGGTGTACAAGAATCTATACCACCTACAGTATCCTCACCTCAAGATATCACATATGCATTTGGGTCAACTGGTCACCGTATCTATTGGTACGTTAATGATGATCATCCCAATATATATAATATCACCTTAGATGGATTATTATATGCTAATTTGACATCATGGTCAAATGGATTGATAAATGTAAATATTGATGGATTAGATATTGGATCGCATACATTCATTATCAATGTATTTGATAATTCTGGTAATATGGCTACAGATAGTGTTAATGTCATTGTGCATGAATCCATTCCCCCGATGATAAATAATCCTGTTGATATTTCTTATACACAGGGAAGCACTGGGAATACAATTTCTTGGACTGTTGGTGATATCCATCCTGGAGTTTATATTGTGTCTAAAGATACGGAGGTTATATTAGAAGACGTTACTTGGACAAATGGTACAATAACCATCAATATAGATGGATTAACCGAAGGTACCTACACCTTTACAATTAGTGTGTATGATGAATTTGGTAATGTGGTGGATGATACTGTGATGGTTACTGTGACAACAATACCAGATACAGGGAATGATAACAGTGGTTTTCTAAATTTTCGATTATTTTCTTTTGTTGGATTAATTATTTTGATCTCGTATCAACGTAGAAAACGATAATTAACTACTAACCAAATTGTGTCTCCTCTTACTGATGGATTACTCTACTTCTGCATACGGATTTACTAATTTTTTGGCTAATAACAAAAAGGCATCCTCTATATTTTCTCCACTTAATACAGATGTTTCTATAAATTTAAACAAACCTAATTTATTTGCTTTTTCCTCTCCCTCTTTAATGGTGACCTCTCGTTGATCTATTAGGTCATTTTTATTTCCGACCAAAATAATGGATGCTTGAGGTTCAAATGATCTAATCTCTTGTATCCATCTATCCACGTTTTCAAAGCTGGTTCTATTTGTGATATCATAGAAAATGAAGGCTCCATCAGTATTTCTAAAGAACATACCACTCATTACTTTAAACCGATCTTCTCCGTTAACCACCCATATAGAAAGAATAATGGAATTACCATCAAAGCATACATTTTTTGAGAATGGTTCCATTCCAACCGTCATCAACTTATCTTGTGAAAATGATCCTTGAACAAATCTTTTCACAAACTCCATCTTACATATAGAATCATCTCCTGTCCAAAGAACCTTAAATGTAATTTTTTTTCTTTATGATTGGTCATATTGTTGAATAAAGAATCTGAATAATATCTTTGTTGGATAACTGATAATATCTTGAATGATTTTCAATTTATTTGCCTTCAATTAATTTATCCACTCAACAGCTTTACTTAGTTTAATTTTAACTGTGTAGTTGCGGTTTGATTGTTTAAGAAATTCGAAGAATGAAATAAATAATTCTGTATTTACTCAGTATATGGAAATTAAAAACTTGAAATAAAAATTCACTAAAATACAAACCACTATTAGAGAGATAGATTGAGGGTATATATTAAGAAAGTTGATAAATCATTATAAAAAATGAAGAACTCATACTTGATAAATGTACTGAAGAACAAATAATTAATGTATGTTTAAAATGGTTTTTACCATTAATGAGAGTCGAAGACAATAAATGTATTTTTTTCGTCCAGAAGTCTATCATATAATTGACAAATCGATTTTCTAGCGATAGAGTTCACGTATTCTGGTATAGCGAGAATTAAGACATTCAAATGAATTTAGACCATAAGTCGTTTATAAGTACAAAAAGAGCATATACAAAATAGATCATTGGGTGTGTATTACAATATAAATTTCAATAATTACTAATGTTTTAAGGAATTTCTTAGTTATTCGTGATAAATTTTTTATCGAGACGATCGGAATGAGTTACAATGAGGTTTAGAGGATTATATCTCGTTTTATTCTTGATTATGTTATCTGTTGTATGTCCGGTTGGATATTCAGTCAATGCTGAAACACTTACTAGTGGTAATATTACATCAATTACATCAGATTCATTTATAACTCGATGGGATACCAGTTTGGCTGGTGCGAGTGCATCTAATCAGATTTTACTTCCATTACAATTCTCAGGGTCCTATAATTTTATGGTTGATTGGGGTGATGGGACTACAGATACTATTACTGTTTGGGATCAATCAGAGGTCACTCATACTTATTCAATTGCAGGGGTATATGAGGTAGTTATCAATGGATTTCTAAATGGTTGGAGATTTAATAATGATGGTGATAGATATAAAATCATTGAGCTAAAACAATGGGGTAACATGAGTTTGGGAGATTCAAGTAGATATTTTGCAGGTGCTAGAAACATGGTTTTGAGTGCAACAGATGCTCCTGATCTAAGTGATACTACTTCTTTGAATCAGGCTTTTTCTGATTGTAGAAGTCTAGGTAGTACTGGAGATATGAGTAATTGGGATGTTTCTACTATAACTGATATGAAATTAATGTTTCAA
>JAOUKW010000017.1 GCA_029882335.1 Candidatus Heimdallarchaeota archaeon
AATAATCAATAGTAACTAAATCATTTGCTATTGGTAAATATAATCGATTATTTGACGTGATTACTTCATTTTGTGGTAGTTTAACTGTTTCATTGGAAATTATGAAACCCAAGGTGTTTCCAACATAATTACTCTTGATACTCAATGATTTATGCCATATAGGGACTGTTAAATTCCATCTGTATGATTTATTATCCGTGGTTAAATAATAAGAAATAGAATAATTTCCTGGTGCTAATTGGAATGTATTTCCAAATAGTCTTATTGGAGTATATGGCATCCCACTTCTATTCAATTCAAAATTTAATGTAGAACCATATATATCCTGAAAGGTAATTCTTCCATCTTTAATGAATGGGTTATGGCCCATAGTTATAATAGGTTTATCAATTTCATTCAATGAGTCTCTTACCTGAAATAAAATTGATTCACTGGATTGAATTACTCTAGATGATATCGTCAAATTATAGACAATATTAATATTATTACCAAAGACAGGAAGTATTTGATTATCATAAATTTGAAAAATGCGCCCATTTGCTTTTATTGACAAATCCCATAAATTATCCACCTCTAAAAATGTATAATTTGATATTGATATTATTGAAAACTCTGAAGAAATAATATCAGAAATTAAATAACTAGAAGTGGAATTTTTTAATCTGAATAAATTAGAATATGCAGTGACATATAGGTAATTTAGTAAGAAAGAAAATCCATCATAAGTAACTGTAGAGGTATAGTTTTTCATATCTAATAATCCATTTGGTACCTGATAATACCATTTTTCATCGATTTTAAGTAAAGTCCCATTATTTATGTTATAATTAGTTGAATTTCTTGCCCACCAAATTGGTACAAGATCTCCCGCTTTTACTTCAATGTGTGAAATTGGGGCAATCCAACCACCACCAAGTGGGTTATTCTCTATAATTATATGAAAAGTCATTCTAATGATAAAATTTGTTAAATCATAGGCAACAATTTCAATCCTATGAAACCCAATGTTGTTAGGTAATTGAATAGTAAAATTAGTATTGGTTGGAGAATTACTCTGTATTATTGCTCCAATTACTGTGAACCTATTAATAGAAGTTTTATCAAATACATGGAGTGAGTTTGGTGAATAATGACCACCTTCCATTAAGTCTACTGTTTTGAGTAATTCATAATCTGGTTCTACACTAAAATAGATATTATACAAAATAATGGGTGAGTCCGATGAACGATATACAACAATGTTATGATCACCTGTTGTAAGATTTAAACTTACATATGGTAGTGAAAAACTACTCTCTGAAAATATATTGAGGTTTGATCCATCAAGTTTAATTAAATAGCTCGAATCAAAATTTTCTAAATTCAATCTAAATATATTTCTTGGAATTATTGAACCATTTATAATATTTTCAAGATTTATCATGCTAAGAGATTGTAATTCTATAGTATCTATGATAGTAGAAGTTACATTTAGGTCAAATGACTGTTCTGTTATACCTTCTTTGAAATTAATAGTATAATTCCCTTCAATGAGGTTATGGTTTAATTTACCTATTGAATCTGAAAATCCAGATATTATTGTTGTGTTTCGATCATCCATTATCTCGTATTCTATGTCATGAACAGGATTTCCATGGTATACAACTTGCAAACTGACATTATACACATTTAAAAATAATGTTGCATTATAATCAAAATTATTTTCTACCATAAAACTATCTGAATATATTAAATTAGTACCATTAATGATTTCTAATTTATATTCTCCATATAAGAGACCAAGTTGAAATGAATTGCTGAATAATTCTTGTTTGACCAAATTTTCTAATTTATCTTTAATTTTAATCTGCATGGAGTTTATTTGTGTAGATGAATTCCCTGTTTCAAAATTGAAAGTAACAGCAAATGTTTGAGTAGCACCATTAATAATAGTATTCTCATCTGATATTGAGGGATCGTACTTTATTCTAAAATGAGTAACTAAATTAGCTTGAAAACCAGATATTGACATTGCCAATGGATAACTGGTAAATATCTCATCACTAGTAATTCCATCCGTTTCATAAACACCAACTATCTTTACTCGAACAACTTCCTCTGCTACCAGTGAATCAAATGAAATTTCTTGTAATAATTGATAATTCATCCTGTCCTTTAAATTCTTACCAATCATTACATTGTAAATTTCTGATTGATCTGGTATTCTTCCCTCAATTAACCTACCATTTTCCAAATTAAATATACGTGAATAATTTACCCCTCTGATGAATAACGATTCATCTCCAATGACTACAGGTTGAAAAATTTCTGGGCTGACTATTTTTACTCCGTTCTGATTTTCAAATGAATACATCAAGCTCATGGGTATACGAGAAGTAAAAGGAGTTGCAGTATCTTGGTTAAAATAAACAAACACATCTTCACTGGTACCAAATAAATCTTGGCTAACTTCATTCATACCAATAATAATTGATAAGGTTGAAACTAAAATAGCAGATGAAATTATTAAGGCTATAATGGTAGATATATACCTTCTTTTAGGTACAAATATGGGAATTTCAAAAAGTTTCATTTTATATAGATCCCCCTAACAACTGCAATTAATGATGATATTAATGTCACTATAAAACCATTGATGAAAGTGTTCAAAATTAAGTGAATTGGCATTTCTACTACAATAAATGGAAGATGTAGTATTATACTGATAAGCGAAATCGTCAATGATACCACTGCATAGCTAATTAATAACGAAATCGCAGAGCCTACAACTCCTATTATCAATCCAATCATGACAAATAGAAAAGAAATTTGATGTGGTGAATATCCTATTGAACGTAGTATTTGGATATCGTTTTGGGATTCATAAATCAAAATCAACATCAGATTACTAATACTCAATACAACTAATATTGAAATCGCATAGAGTAGTAGATACAGGGTGTTGATGATTTGTCTTGCTGAATTGTCTAAAAAACGTTGTTCTGCACGTAATGGGCGAATTTTGATACCTTTAAACTCGGAATAATCTGTTAAAAATTCAAAAACATCTGCTTTTTCAGTTAATTTAATGAATATCATATTCTTAAGAGTTTCAAAATTTTCTTCATTTTGATTGATATAAATACCAGAATTAACTCCATCAATATCTATGTTTAGTATATAAAACAACGATCTAGTAAAAGCAACCTCCATTACCTGAAATTGATAATATGCTCCTTGGTTCAAATTCAAAGAATTAACAATATCTGAAGTAATTATCATTTTTTCAGAAATATCAATTCCAGCAAATTGAACAGATAGATTTACAAATGAATTAAAATAATTCGTCATATTGATGAGATGGAATGGTAAAGTAATATTTACCTCATCTACGTGGAGAGAACCAAATTCCAGTCTTTCATCTGAATATGATTCTACACGAGAGTCGGTATTTAATTTGCTGTATAATTCTTGAAGGATTGGATCATCAAAATATGAATTTAACCCATTAGTTGGTTCAACAACCAAGGTTCTGTCATCCTGACCTAGCAACATTGATAGATGATAAAATTGATTTACTGTTGCATAGATTATTAAAATACTAGAAATTACAATTACTAGACCTATTGATAGGAGTTTAACTCCTTTTATAGTTCGTTTTTTATTTCTAAGAAAATACCCACCGCTTAATTGCATGATTTTCGAAATGTTTACAAGAAAATTTTGCAATCTATGAATAGTCAATAGATTAACATACACCTTTAGTTATAAAAAACATGGTAAATATGTTTGTAGTCGAATTGAAATTTATTATCAAATTATTGGTGCATTAAAAAGATTGAGTTACTAGAAATAATGTATAATGTACAAAAGCAAGTTGATATTATGAAATCAGATATTTTTAATTGTTTAAAATAATGGTTTGAATAATAAACCTGATCTAAAAATTAAAAAGAATAATAAATTCTGAACTGCAAGTGTAATAAAAAGACCTCCTCCAAATGCAATTGGAAATCGAGACCTATTTTTTACAATCAATTGACTCATGCTTACACCTAAAAAGAATATAAATACAAATAACGATAGATTTATTGGAATTGTTACCAAAAATAGAAATCTAATCGATAAAATTTCATCTGAAAATAAAGTATCGTTTGGGTTGAAACCGATTCCCTCCATGTATATCGTTCCGGAGAAAATCTGTGCAGGTAGGAATGTAATTAATGCAATTGATGTTACAATCCAACTACCTTTTAGCCATCTTTTACTAAGATCTTCCACCACTGATCCTATGATGGCTGGTAGTAATAAATACCAAGTTGTTATGTAGATTAACACATAAAATATCATATAATACCAAAAAACAAACTTATTCCCACTAACCAATGATGTTTCCATAGACATTTTTATCGGTTGTCCGGTCAATGAGTATTGTATTCCTCTTCCAAATCGAATTGTGGTAATTAATGCAATATTCATCAATATGGGTAGGGAAATAAACCACCAGGGTAGAACATCTGCATATCCACCTCGTGTAGGTCTTCTGATAATCTCCATCATAAATCTAAACGGTAGGGACATATTTGGATACTTATTCAACCAATACCTAATTGATATTATTGGACCTAATACCAAAATACAAATGATAAGACTAAGAATAATCACTGCAAGTAAATTATTTATTTGATTTTGAATTAAACCGATCTCATGATTTAGCGATCCATCTGATGCAGTTGCAAACCTAGGAAAGAATAACCATACTTTTCCATATGAATATGCAATTTTATAAGGGTCAATAAGGGTAGTTTGACCTGATAAAAATAAATAGGGATACCAAAACATAGCAAAGAGTATTGCGAAAAAGGATGCAAAATCTTGAGGAATTAATTTTTTAGATGCTGTATTATACCATAATCTTTGTTCCACAATTTTATCGACTGTTGGTTCAAAATCATTTAGTACCAATCCGTCAATCATTTGATCTCCATATTTTTCTACAAAACTTTCTGATAAATCACCCAACATATCATCAGCATCACCTGTATCCATACGTTTATCCACAGTGATAATAAATAGTTTCTCTCCAGGTAGCTCTCTAAAAACACTTCTTAATTCTTCCAATTCTAATTCAGTGATCTTTTGCTGCTGTGTTTCAGTTGTCATATTGTAAATTGCACTAATCAAACCAGCTGTAAGAGCTATGTCTGTTTCACCAGAAGTAGCTCCAAAAAAAGCATCCTTAGAATAATAAATTTGACCAAATGTGGTCATAATAATTAACGTCTTAATCATGATATCATCCCAAACAAATTCATATTTTCGAACTATCATTTAAATTTCTTGCAACTTTGACAGAAATTCCATTAGATATTGATAAAAAATTGAGTTTATTACTATAGGTAAAATCTGCTTTGAAGTGAAAAATAATCGACTTTTGTTCATTGTATATATTCAAGTGATCTAATTTTGAGGATAATATGTGTTTTTGCTAAATATTTTTATACATTATGATTTTGTTGAATTAGGGTTAAGTTGGTGAATTATTTGAATGGAACTGAAGTAAATCCACATCGCTTACAATTCGTTTGACTTCAATTGAAATAATTTTGAATAATCAAGCTGAACATAATCGTAAAGGTTATCTTCTTTTGTGAATGACAGTAATTTGTTCACTTATTTTTTATCCAATTGGATTGAATGTAGTGAAAAACATATGAGTATAGGGCGTGTAGCTCAGCTAGGTAGAGCGTCGGGCTTTTACTGAAAGAAAATCAACTTTCGGATGAAACCCGCAGGCCGTGGGTTCGAATCCCTCCACGCTCATAATTTATTTTTTGATTTTAATTTGATAATGTCATTGTATATTGGTTTTAGATTAATTTTTTTGATATTTATTTAAGTGATAATATCAATGCTAAATATAGAAGTGATCGTAATTTTGTTACATGAAGTTAAATGACAAATTTTTTCGTTTAATCAGGGATATGTGCAATTTATATTTGGATAGAGAGTTCTAAATAACAAAGTAACTAAATTAATTTTCAATGTAAATGAACAATATTTCCTTCTATTTTCTTTTTAGTGTTTTTATCGATTTTTGCAAATCCTACTCTTTCTAGCTGAATTACTTCTTGTTTGGGAATATTTCTAATATTTTCTTCAAAGGACCCTTTCATTTTGTGCATGGAATTTGGATTGATTTCTCCCTGTTCATTTTCGAGTAAATCTGGTACGTCAAGTTCTCCATCAACTGCCTGTGGTCCTACCCATTGAATTTTTGGGGTTTTAGCAATGATTTCTTCACCTTTATAAATTCCGATAATTGATCCATCTTTGGATTTTTCTGTGATTTCTACATTATATAGATCTTTTAGTCGAAAAATTGAACCAATTGATAAATTCATTACATCAGATTTGGCCACTTTGAAATGGCCGTTGGTGAATATTGTTCTGTTACCATAATCTTCATGGAGAGGGTGATATGGGAGGGTAATTTCTCTTTCGGTGCCATCAGTGACATGTAAATTAACCGGATTTGGAACAAAATACAATCGTTTGGCAGTCTTTTCTAGATTTTGTTTGGACTTTGTTTCCAGAGTAGACCATGCAATTTTGGTATTTTGAGGTGATAATCCGACTTCTATTGCAAGTTGTCTGATAGTTTCTGGTTGGATACCTCTTTTTTTGAGCCCTGCGAGGGTAATTAATCTGATGTCGTCCCAACCGGTGACGATGTTATCTGTGACCAATTCACGAATAACTCTTCCTTTTGTGGGGCAACCCTGTATATTGACTCTTCCAAAGGATACAAATTCAGGGACTTTTCCTCCAAGTTTTGTGATTAGATAACTCTGAAGTTCCTGTCTCATGGTACCAAATTCACCTGATCTAACCACATGGGTGATTTTTTCTGTTGCCTCGAAATATGCAGATTCAAAGTCATATGTTGGAAATAGTGGGTAAAACTTATCAAGTAAGGGGTGCTGTTGATCTACAATACGGAACATTATGGGATCTCTCATGACATTATTATCCGATGTTAAGTCACCAACTAATCGGAGTACCACCTGACCAGAAGTATATTTATTATTTTGGATATTCTGGAATATTTTTAAATTTTGATCGATGCTTTGGTTTCGATGTTCACAAGCGTTTCCTTCTTCGCGATTTTTACTTAGTACTTCTCCCTGACAAAAACAGGCATAAAGTAGTTGTTGTGTAATCCATTGTTCTGCTACTTGGTGAAATTTATCTATATGTTGGGATGCTTTAATTTCTTTATCCCAAGTTGCGCCAAGCCATTTCATTCCCGCTTTAATTGCTTTATAATACTCTTCCTTGACAATTGCAGGATTGGTATCATCAAATCGCAGAATGATTTTTCCTTTGTATTTATCTGCGTACATGCGATTGATGAGGTAATTAATACCTTGACCAAGATGAGGAAATTTGGATGGATCTGGCGCGTATCTTAGTACAACTTCTGCTTCTTTAGCATTTGGTAATGCTTTTAGAGGGTCTGATTTTCTCTCTTCAATTTGCATTTTCTTTTTATTGAGATACTGTTCTTCCTTGTTTGGTGCGATTTCATTGAGCTCTTGTTCAATCTGTAGAAGTGTTAATTGGGTGATTCTATTAATTTCTAGATCTACTAATTCTTTTATATTGGCTGCGTATTTTCTGAATTCTTGTTTAGTAGACATAATTTTTCCAATGACTGCCTTTCCGTTGGGCTTTCCTTTGTATAATTTGGCATTGAGAAGAGATTGAGCAGTAATTTCTTGTTTAAGTAATTCTAAAGTCTCTTCAGGAATTGCATTATTTGACATAAGCTAAATTAAATGGAGATTGAATGGATTTGAAATTTGTTATATCATCCGGGACTGTCAGAGAGGTGACCGAAAGTATTTCATGAAAGATCTGAATCATTCTGTATCCATCAAATTTGTTATCTTCATGTTTGCGGTATTGCGCAGTTATTACCGAAAGTAAAAGTCACCTTTGTATCATACAGATATTATGGCAGTAACATTTCATTCAACTTCATTTTATTTATCTCGTTGGACAGAGGAAAAGAAAGAACAAGAACAACCAAGAGAATTGGTTCAAATACAAAATGATTATGCAGAAAAACCAGATATGAGAAAAGTATGTTCTGGTTATGGCTGTGTATTATATTACGAGACATCAATTAGTCAATACCGATCAGAAGGAAATTGTAAAAGAAATAGTCTATGCACCGAGGTTAGGATACTCAAAGATAATCTATTTGTGGAAAAAGGTTCTGTATCCAATACTATTCACGCAATTAACTTTGAAAAACAATTAAAAACCTGGTGAATTTTTCAATCTTGTTGTATAGAGTGGTATACTTCCCTGTACATCTATTTTTTTACAATACTCATTTTATCTTGACTCTGAACCTGTTGTAATGTAGAATTAATTACATAAGTAAATTTTTGCGTTCAATTAAATTGATTATAGAATTGAATATGGATATAATATAAATACAAACAAAATAATTTATTGTAATTCTGCTATAGTTTTCAACACGAAAGGTTCAAAGATATCTCCAATTCCTTCACCAATTAGAGCAGAGGATTCAATATATCTACCATTATTTTTGGTTGCAAACTCTTCTGCATCCTTTTTGCTTATCACTCTTTGTCCAGATAAATCAATTTTATTTCCAACAAATATCGTCTGAATGTCTCCAACTTCATTCTTGACTTCTTCAACCCATCTATCAAGATCTTGAAATGTTTTTTCTCTTGTGACATCAAAAACAATTACTGCTCCTGTTGCACCTGAATAATATCTTTTTCGTAATGTGGAAATAAATTCTTGACCTGCTGTGTCGAATACCATCACTTTGATTTTTTTGCTATCAACTTCTACCCGTTTTACCATAAAATCTACTCCTAGTGATGGTTTGTATGTTGAGCTGAATTTATCATGAGTGTATCTGTTGGCAATGGAGGTTTTTCCAACAGCACCATCTCCCAGAAGTATGACTTTAATTTTAATTTCATTGCTTAGTGATTTCATACTACCCTTCCAAATCTAACCTAACCTAATATTTCCTCGATAATATTTCACTGTTTAGTCTTTCGCCATAATTCTATTGCGATTAATTTAGAATCTTCTATCAAAAATCGTGGTAGATAATTTTTTACTTGAAAAACTCCGTTTTTTACTTGATTCAGTAATTCAATATCTAATTTTCCTGCGATTTCTGATACATTGTAAATATGCCCCGTCGAGACTATATAATCTCTCACATGATTATCAATTGGATCTAAAGTTTCTAATTTTTTCATAATTTCATTTATTTGTTTTTCATTGGGTGGTAAGCTATTAAAAGTCTCAACTTCTAAACTCATATCATCTTCTTTTGCTTTGATTTTCTCCGTTTCATTTGCTTTTCCTTTTGCTTTTTTACTCTTTTTAACTACTGCTTGGGTACTTGAACTAGGTGTCGATTTTAAGGAGGATCTCCAATTATTAAGCGCCGATTCAAAAGCTTCTTGTTCTTCATCATGCTTTACATTGCATGTATTGAAACTAGTTTCAAATTTTATTTTTCTAGCCTCTGATGCAGCCACAAACTGCTTACGAACTCCACTATTCTCTCCAACCCAGATATAACATCTTTTATCTTCAGAGGAGACTAATAAATAGGCAGAGGATTCTTGTAATTCGAATTCTGAATCTTGAATATCTATTCTTTCACCATTTTCATGAACTTCGTATATCATATCCTATGAGAAAATTAGGGATACATAAAAAATTTCATTTGCCTTTCGAATTCTGAATATTTTATTAATTCATTTTAATTTTGTAACTTATTCTTGTCATCTGAAATTATTTGGTTTCTCGTAATGCTTGCTTTTGTTTAGTTCTATATTCAGTAGCCTTAGATATTCGACTTGCTCCTATAATGATGAATGCCATACTAGACAATATTCCCAATCCTGGATTTCCCAAAGCAGAAAAAAACGCAAATGTAGTAGAACCAAGAAATATCATTACAAAACCAGAAAGAAATGAAGGGGGTGATTTTTCATCTTTTTCTAATTTTTCCTTACTTTCTGTACCGGATTTATTGAGCTCTTTTAGAGCATTTTTTCTCATCCGATCGCGTTTAGTACTCACAATTCTAATTTTTGTATACTCAAGATAAATGTTTGTGGTGTTGAACAGTATTTATACGTAATGCAAATAGAAAATAAATGTTCATTATTTTGTGATAAACTATTTAGGATACAATAGACTATTATTTATGTATTTATTATATAGATATAGAATATGGTAGCATCACAATTTCGAGCTCCGGTAGCAAAATTACTCCATCCAGTCTATGCTTTTTTAGTTAAACTGGGTGTACATCCTAATATGTTAACTATTATTGGTTTGGGTTTAAGTATTATTGCTGGTTGGGCAATTGCTTCAAAAGCGTATGGAGTCGCTGCAATTTTAATTTTTGTATCGGGAATATTAGATGTTTTGGACGGGGGAGTTGCAAGGGTTGGAGGGTATGCCTCTGATGGAGGCGCTTTTCTAGATTCTGTTGCTGATCGAATCGGTGAATCTGCAATATATGTAGGATTAGTATTGAGTTTTGATGAAATATTATATCAACTAATGGCTTCATCAATATTAGTATTATCATATTCCGTTAGTTACCTCAGAGCTCGAGGTGAGGGATTAGGTGTGAGTATTGCAGGAATTGGTGTAATGGAGAGAGCTGAAAGAATGTCTGCATTATTTATTGCATGCGTATTTGCTGTCTTTTTTGAACAAGCTTTTATCTACACATTATTTATTATCCTAATTTTAATTTTTATCACTGTTATTCACCGTTTTTTCCGTGTATATGATGCACTTAAGTTAAATGCTATAAAAAATTGACTTATCACGTAATATTTCATAGAAATTAATAATATTAGAAATTTCAAACTATAATTGAAATAATCTTTGTAGTTAATTTTGTTGTAATACATAGATATTATTCAGGTATTGTTTGAATAAATAAATCTTGTTTTCAAATGTATGTTATGCTATTTGAAGACTATCAGTCGGTAATTATTTTTGATAAAAAGAAAAATGATACTGATATAAACCAGTCTCTTTTCAATCAGCAATATTTGAATAGGTCTTTCTTCAAACTAAACATAATTTCGTTTGTTTTGCACGTACTAATTTTTTCAATCTTGTATCTATATAAAGATGAAATTTTAAATTTTCCAATGTTAAGTATATTTGTTATCGGTTTTGTCATGTTAATTTATAGAAGTTGGAGACAGGTATTGTATTTAAATTGTTATGGTCAAGATCTACTGGTATATAGAGGTGATAGATTAATTGGATTTGCTGTTGTACAAAATATAATAACATCTGTATTATTTGGAATGCTATTTATTACAATTTATTTTCTTTCATTAGTCTTATTCTCCCAAGTATACTTCATTGTGATATTTACCTTGATTGGGTTTGTATATTTCTTTTCTTTTTCTGAATTATCTAGTGTTAGTCTTTCACTTGGAACAGGGATAATTATCAATAGAAAGTCATTTTTCAAGAATATCAATTCTTATAGAGATTTATTTGGTTCTAACCTTTATCTGCTCTCTTTGGTGAAGTTGATGTATTTGAGCTCAATTATATTTCTTATTTTATTTGATCTTCATCCAGTCTACATGCTTATGGTGACCATTTTATATTTACCATTGAACATTAGAAATGAAAAGGTCCATTCTTCATCTTTATTTATGAAAATCAGGGGAAAAATTAGAATCCTGTCACCTACTCAATTACCAAGAATATCAACAGATTCATTGATAAGAAAGTCAACAACTATTCCATCAATTATTTCTCCTTCCTCAAATCAGCTTTCTTCAAACACAAAAACCGGTAAAATTCGTTCATATACAGACTCTTTATCAAAACCATCCCTAACTACAAATCTAACACCTTATGCTGTTAACTCTATTAATCGAATAGTAGATAGTATCAAACAGGAGGAATACCAATTGAATGATGCATCAACAAGTTGTAGGAGTTGTGGTGCTTTATCTGATACTGAACTTTGTGCAAATTGTGATTTTTCTGTAAAATTTGATATTCAATTCTAAATTCGATATTACAATATTACCCCACCATTATATTTTTAGAAAGAATTTTATTATTATATTTTACCATTTTTCAATCATTATTTTGAAGAGATTAAATAATATAATATATCATATAATATTGAGAACTACCAATGGAAATAGAAATTATTGTCATTATCATTATTGGGATATTAATTTATTTATTATTTAAATCATCTGGATCAAAAAATCGACCACCTGTACATAATAGACAAATACCTCAAAATAGACCTGCACCAAATAGAATTCCTGGTCCACGTGTACAAAATCAACGCAATTACATAAATTCTGCAAAACAACAAGAAAATCAGAGAAATTATAATGAAGCCTCTAGATTATATTTATTAGGTGGGCAAATATTTTCCGCTGCAAAGATGAAACTAATGATGGGATTGAATGAAGTTGATAATGCTATGCAAATCATTCGTAGTAATGCACCTAACCAAATTGAATTAATTTCTAGAAATCTTGCAAATGAATTTTATTACAAACTATCCAAACCTGCGATTTCATCTGCTATATTAAGAAGCATTGGTTTGATTGACGAAGCTATTGCAGTTGAAGTTGCCTCTGGAATCCAATCTCCTATTTCTACAGTTTCCTCAACGCCTAGCTCTACCTCTTCAATTCCATCACCTGTTGTATCTACCTCATCAGTTGGATCAAGTTCTGTTGTAGAATCTAGCGTTGTAGAATCAAATGTAGAAGTAGTCTTGGATGAAGAAATTTCAAAAGAGTCTTCTGTATCTAATAATGATTCTGTTAATGTGCCAAACACCTTGCTTATGGCTTCTTCTACTATTGATGGGAATTGTGTTGTATGTAAAAAAGCTATTAAAACAGGTGATAGCTTTATATATTGTTTGAATTGTGGTAAACCTGGTCACTATAAACATCTTGGTGAAATGATGAAAGTAACCGGAAAGTGTCCTTCTTGCAAACAGAGATTAGTCATAAACATGTATGATCTTTAATTCTTAATCATTATTAAACTTCTAAGAGCAAATATTTTTTTTTGGTAAGTTTTACATTAAGTTATGACCATCATACATCCCAGTTTTCTTAAAGGAAATATCCAGGAATTTATTAATGAATCAGATCAAATTCAACAAGCAGGTTTTGATTTAACAGTTAAATCAATAGAAATGTTTCAAGGAAATGGTAGATTGACTCTAAACAACTCTGATCGCATTATTCCTAATACCATTGAATTGCCTTTAGAATCAAATTTCTACAATCTTCAAGCTGGCGGATATATAGTCAGATACAATGAGATTGTTGAAATCCCTTCAGATGCTATTGCACTGGTATTACCACGCTCTTCACTCATGCGAATGGGTTCATCTCTTCATAGTGCTGTTTGGGACCCCGGATATCGGGGACGAGGTATGGCTTTACTTACTGTGACTCATCTTCTACAAATTGAAAAAAATAGTCGTATTGGGCAAATTATTTTTATTAAATTAAATAAAGTTGCATCTCAGTATTCGGGGATATATCAAGATGAAGGAATTGAATAAAGACTTGTTCAGTTTTAGTTTTGTCTCTTTATTTTATATAATCAAATGTACTAATTTGATGTATGACTAATACAAATATGTTTGATGAATATATTATCAAATCAAAAGAGACTACGCATAATGAGCAAGATCAAATGATTGAATCATCATCATTTGAACATTATACTGTACTCAATACTTTCGATAACAATAAAATCAACCAGTCAGTTGAAACTGAAAATTTCGAGTTTGCAACAGCAGCAGCATTACTAGAATTATCTAATCATAGTCGAAAAATATCTACAGGTAGCTTAATGCTTGATAATATCTTAAATGGTGGGATTGAAAGCAAAAGTATAACAGAGTTTTATGGTGTGTTTGCTTCAGGAAAGACTCAACTCTGTCTACAACTGGCAGTTAATGCGGTAATAATGGATGGTGAGATCAGTGGATACAGTATATATATTGATACAGAGGGGTCTTTTCGTCCAGAACGCGTGGTTGACATTTGTCATGGTATGAATATTGATCATAATCAAGTACTCAATCATATTCTTGTTGCACGAGCACATACAACAGATATTCAAATGCAATTGATTAATGAGGTTAGCAATATGGCAAAGCAAAAAACAATTAATTTGGTAATTATTGATAGTTTAACTTCTAATTTCCGATCTGAATTTATCGGAAAATCATCTCTAATGGAAAGACAGCAGAAGCTGAATAGACACATGCAAGAGTTGTTACAGCTTAGTGAGAAATTATCTATACCACTTGCAATTACCAATCAGGTATTGGCATCTGTTGATCTATTCAATAGTGAAATCATTCCTGTTGGTGGTAATATTGTTGCTCATGGATCAACACATCGAATTCACCTCAGTAAGATCAAATCAAAATCTACATTACGTAAGGCAGAACTCATCTCAAGTCCATCTCTTCCAAATTCAGAAGCTTCATTTCAGATTGTAAAAAGAGGTATTATTGATCTAGATCAGATATATTAAGTATAATTAGTTGACACTTACTGTGACTGAGTTTTTAGTGTTTTTTGGATTATTAATTATAGTAGATAATGTTTCAATTAACAAGTCAATTTCCTCTTCATTGTTGTAGAGACCAATGGATGCTCTTACAGCACCGGGTAATTCTGGATTTTCACCATTGATAATAGCATCTTTCAGTTTGGTTGCATCAATATCAGAAACTTTGAGTAGCCTTGCAATATAGGGATGGGCACAGAAACATCCATTTCGTGTTGCAATACCTGAATATTCATTGAGTAGTTGAGATACATGATTATGACGCATACCATTGATGTTGAATGTTACTACACCTAACTTCTGATTTAAAGGGAAATCACCATATATTTCAACATTCGATAATTCTTTCATACCTTTTAGAAGTCTTTTGAGTAAATGTAATTCATGATCTCGTATGTAGTCCATACCAATTTCTGATAGAAATTGAATTGATTTACCGAAAGCAATGGTACCTGCAATATTTGGAGTTCCATAGGTATGTCTATCTGTACCTTTAAGGAAGACGATGTCATCTTCAGTGACAAACGAAACAGTTCCACCCGAGGGAATGTAGGGAGGTGCATTGTCAAATATTTCGCTGGTTCCCAAGAGAAAAGAAGAACCAAAAGGTGCGTATGTTTTGTGACCCGCTGCAGCAACAAAATCTAGATGTTCCGGATGATCCAATGGTTTTACATCTATGGGATAGTGAGCTAATCTTTGGGCTGCATCAACCAGTATCTTTGCATCATGATCATGAGCTAATCTAGCTACCTTGTGTATATCTGGCATAAATCCTGTTACATTAGATCCACCAGTAATAGCAACTAATTTCACTTTGTTGTTTGAGAGTTTATTTTCTAAATCATCCATGTTGATAGTACCGTCATCATTCATTGTGTAATGGATGGTTTTACCCCTTCTTCGATGAGGTAGGTCATTGGAATGATGTTCTATTACTGAAGTTAAGGTAATTCCATCTTGGTTTGAAAACAAATGAGATGCCATATCCAGTGAACTGGTTGTATTTGAGGAAAAAACTACCTGTTTACCACTATTTTCCAAGTTATTAATACCTAAAAATTTCGAAACAATCTGTGGAACTTCTTCAAACATCTCTGTAGAAATTTCTGATAATTCATGCTCCCCTCTATGTACATTTGCATATGTATTTTGCATGATTTGCAAATAAATATCCAAAACCTGCTTGGGTGGATGAGTGCTGGCAGCATGATCTAGGTACACTAGCTTTCGTGAAATTCCATCTTTATTTGGTTTTAACATTACCTTGGTAATTGGAAATGCACTTCTGATTTCCTCATTATTCATAGAACAATGATTTAATAGAGAAATAAAAATATACTATTTGTCAATTAAATCTAAATACAAAAATACACATTATTTTGAATTTTTACTATGATATGAATTTCGAATGTATTGATCTGATCAGATTAACGGCTATTTTATCATTTACTAGGATATATATAGAAAACTTGTGTATCCCGATTGTAATCATTTTTATCTCTTCTTTATAATCTTTTAAAATTTCTGTAAATTGGTTAAAGTATGAAATATCATCAATTAGATTATTACCTATAATGCACAGATAACTGATATTATTTGTTATATTTACCTGATATCCGTAATCACGTAATAATGATATATTCTCATCGGATATTTGTTTATCTAGAATATAATTTAATTTTGCAAATGATTTATAATATGCATGAATTTTTAATTTTTCTTTATGTATAAGATTATTAATCATTTGAATTCTTGATACATCAAAACCAGAATAAAAATGAAGGTCTGCTAGGGTTAAACTCTCAAGATAACTAACACTTTTAATCTTATAATCATGATAGTTATTATTTATTGAACCATGAATTTTGGTTTTTGAACTAAGATTATTGATATCTCGAATTAAAATGGGAAAATTACCTTGTTTTGCAGGTTGTATTGCTAAGGGGTGTAATAATTTCGCACCAAAACCACTTAATTCAATTGTTTCGTCATAATGAAGAAATTCAATAATTTTAGCTTGTGGTACAATAGTCGGATTGGCTGTCATAAATCCCGGTACGTCCTTCCAAATTGTCAGAGTTTTTGCTTGTTGTAACAAAGCAATAAAAGAAGCTGAATAATCCGTACCTGATCTTTCCAATACTTTAACAACTCTGTCTTTAGTGACTCCATAATATCCTGGGACTAGAAGTATTTCAGAATCCTTGTATTCTTGAGGTAATCCATTAAATAAATTGGAGCTCTCAAAAAAATCAAATTCTAGATTTGAGTTATCTAGTATTAAAAATAATTCTGGAAAAAGAAGATTAACCTTTTTAGTTGAATTTAGCAGATGTTGTAGCATCATGATTGTTGATAATCTTTCCCCAAATGAAAGAATTATGTTTCTAGTATTGCTGTTGATTTCTTCTATTAGTAAAGTGCCATGAAGAATATTTTTCAAACGATCTAATTCTGTCTCTATTACTTTAAATTTACCCTCATTTATCATTTGTTGCGAAAATAATGCCAAATGAATTTGTCTTATTTTCATTAAGGTTTGAGATATTACTGTTTGCGAAATTATTGATTCACAATATTGTACTAGTAGATCGGTAATTCCTGCAACCGCAGAAAATACCGCGGTTATTGGTTTACTTTCTAAACTCAATATATCAATGACTTTGATGATTTTCTCCGTTGAATCAAGACATGTACCACCGAATTTATGAACACTATGCATTACAATAAGCCTCTACTCATGGACAATTCTGCATTTAAAACTGAACCTCCAGCACCACCTCTAATTGTATTATGTACCAATACAAAAGCACTAATAAATGAACCGGTATTTCTTATTCTTCCAACTGAAATTGGCATTCCTTCTGGGGTACCTGAATTAATATCTAATTTCGGTTGTGGTCTATCTTCTTCCTTATTGACAATTAAATGTTTATTTGGTGCAAAATATAAATTATCATTTATAAAAGGCGTGATTACCTTATCTAATTTACTTTCTATATCAATTGATTTTGCTTCATTTGGGTCTGTTGGTATTACTGTAATAGATAGCAAATGACCATCAACAACAGGAACTCTTGCGGTACTCACTTCAATTTCAACATCATATGGTATAATTATATTATTTCTGATTTTGCCCATTATCTTTTTAGTTTCTAATTTCATCTTCTCTTCTTCATTTTTAATAAATGGTACAACATTTCCCAATTTCGATTTATCTTCCAGACCTTTTTTTCCAGCACCTGATAATGCTTGATATGTAGATACAATTACCTTGTCAAAATTTACCAATTGTCTTAATTCGTGTAAATATAGTGTCAATCCCGCAGTACTGCAATTGGAATTAGTTATGATAAATCCATTCTTATCAAAATTTTGGTATTTTAAAAGTTCCAAATGCTCATGATTAATTTCAGGTATGAGTATAGGTATATTTTGCTCCATTCGATTTCCTGAGGCATTTGAGAATATTTTGAATCCTTGGTTGGCAAACTTTGTCTCAATCAATTTGGATTCTTGAGATGGTAATGCAGAAAATAAAATATCTAAATTTTTATCAATATTATTGATATGTTTAATCTTTAAATCACTTAAATTATTTGGAACTGATGTATTTGGTAAACTCCATATATCTTCTATACTTTTCCCTGCTGAGTTTTGAGATGCATACATCTCTGTTACCTTAAATTTGGGGTGTTCGTTAAGAATTGCTATAAATTGTTGGCCAATAATCCCACTTGCTCCTAAAATTCCACAATCCATATAAATTAATAACATTGATTGATAGATAAATATTTTTTAGTCATTCAAATAAAAATCTTTTAATTTAGAAAAAATTAATAAAAAATATCGGTCTGTAGGTCGAAAAAATATGAAAAAACAAACATTAACACTATTTTTAACAATGTTGATGATTGTAAGTTGGTTGGGTATGGCAAATTCCGTCAGTTCAGTCAATATCAATCAAACAACAATGAAAGTAGCAATTGTATATTCCACAGGTGGAGTCGGCGATCAAAGTTTTAACGCTGCTGCATTACGTGGAATTCAAGCTGCTCAAGCCACATACGGTTCAAATCTAGAAGTAGTTCAAGCTTGTGATGTAGCTTGTGACTATCCTGATATTACCGCTGCAATTGAATCATATGGTAGTGATTCTACTATTGATTTAGTTATTGGAATTGGATTTTCAGCAGGTGATGGAATTATTGCCGCTTCTACTGCTAATCCTAGTATGAAATTCATGATTATAGATTCTGAGGTAGATGCAGCAAATGTTGCTGCAATTAACTTCAAAGAACAAGAAGGTTCATTCTTAGTTGGTGCAATGGCTGGTATGGTTACATCTAGCAAAAAACTAGGCTTTCTTGGAGGTTTAGATATTCCTCTTATCAATCGATTTGGAGCTGGTTATGAACATGGTGCAAGATATATGGATAGAGATATCTCAGTTACTGTTGAATATTCACCAAACCCTGATAATCCTTGGGGTGATTTGGATGGTGGTGCATTAGTTGCTGAATCAATGATTCAAAGCGGAATTGATATTATATATGCCGCGGCTGGAGGTACTGGTATTGGTGTATTCAATGCTGTTGCTGAACAAAATGCAGCACAAACTGAAAATCAATATTATGGTATTGGTGTAGACAGTGATCAAGATCATATTTCTCCTGGAAATGTTTTAGCTTCTATGATTAAAAAAGTAGATGTAGCGGTAGAAGGAAATATTGTTGACTTAATGGAAAGTACTTGGTCTGCAGGTATTGTTAGATTAGGACTAGCAGATAATGGTGTTGATATTTCACCAATGACATATACTCCAACTGAAAAGAATGCAGAATATAATTCTACTCATACCCGATGGGAAGTCATTGAAGGTTTAAAACAACAAATTATCAATGGAGCAATTACCGTTGCAGAAGATTTTAGTGAAGTTGATTCTTTATTACCTGCTGTACCTGGTGCAAGTAGCAGTGAATCTGATGATGGAAGGATTCCTTATCCAGCTTTCTATGCATTTTTAAGCTTTATCGCATTAGTATCTATAATCCGAATTAAAAAAAGAAATTAATTTTATGAATTTCTAATTTAAAATAATAAATTCAATTCTATTTTTATTAATATTAACATATTTTAGATATTTTAGATGAAAAATAATAAAATACTCTATATTTTTACAAGAGTATGAATGAAGGTAATCAGGCAATTAACAACAAAAAAGTAATATTAAGTCTGAATAACATTTCAAAATTCTTTAGCAAAACAATAGCTCTAGATGATGTATCTATTAATATTCATGAAGGTGAAATACTAGCCATCCTTGGAGAAAATGGAGCTGGTAAGTCAACATTAATGAAAATTTTGTGTGGATTATTCAAGCCTGATACTGGAAGTATAAGTATTAATTCAAAATGGTTTAATCAAGGAGATGAGCAAGATTTTGTTGATATTCAGTTTGCAAATCCTAGAGAATCAATGAAATGTGGTATTGGTATGGTGTATCAACATTTTCAATTGGTAAACACCCTTTCTGTGAAGGATAATATTACACTTGGTATAGAACAAACCTACCGTTATACTCCGTTAATAAATGCAAAAGAAACTACACGTCTAGTTAAAGAATTAGGTGATATGTATGGGCTACCTATTTCTCCTAATTCAATTGTTGAAGATCTTCCAGTTGGTCTAAAACAAAGAGTTGAAATTCTAAAGCAATTGTATAGGAATGCAAATTTACTTATATTAGATGAACCCACTGCGGTCTTAACTCCGACTGAAGTGGAAGAACTATTCAAAACTATGAGGAAATTAAGGGATGCAGGTAAATCAATTATCTTTATTTCACATAAATTGTACGAACCAATGGAAATAGCTGATAGAATTATTGTTATTCGGAAAGGTAAAGTAGTTGGTGAAACTTCTCCATCTCAAACGAATGAATCTCTATTAGCAGAAATGGTTATCGGAAAAAAGATTTTACAACAACTAGATCGAAAAAAAATGGAAAAGGGTCAGTCAATTTTGAAGTTAAAAGACATATATGTTAAAGACCAAGATGATAAGGAATTTGTTTTGAATAATATTAATATGGAAGTATTTGAAAATCAAATATTGGGAGTTGCTGGTGTTCAAGGAAATGGTCAAACTGAACTGGTTGAATCAATTATTGGTATTAGAAGACTATCCTCCGGTGAAATTAAATTTACAAATATAAAGAACGATGTTATCGATATTTCTGAATTATCTATTGTTGAGAGGTTAAATCAAGGTATTGGTTATATTCCTGAAGATCGGAATTCTAAAGGCATAATTTTGGATTTTAGATTAAATGAGAATGTATGGTTAGCATTTCATAGTCAGGATTTATCATTAACCAAAGAATTAAATAAACTAACGGATGAAAATATTCAGGATCAAGATTCTGATGGAGTCGCAAATCCTGACAACAAAATCCTTAAATTAGTAATTAATCTAAAACAAAAAATAATTTTGCCATTCCATCTTATGCATAGATTAACTCAAACTATAATCAATAATTATGATGTAAGAACGCCATCGGATGACACAATAATTAAAAACTTAAGTGGTGGAAATCAACAAAAAGTATTGCTTGGTCGTGAATTTATAAAAAATCCACGTTTAATAATTGCATCTCAACCAACGAGAGGAGTGGACGTTGGAGTTATGGAGAAAGTCCATTTGGAATTAATAAATAGAAGGAATGAGGGTTCATGTATAATTCTTGTATCAAGTGATTTGGATGAAATATTAAAATTAT
Source organism: Candidatus Heimdallarchaeota archaeon (assembly GCA_029882335.1). Taxonomy (GTDB): domain Archaea; phylum Asgardarchaeota; class Heimdallarchaeia; order Heimdallarchaeales; family Kariarchaeaceae; genus JAOUKW01. Next base: position 21,458 of record JAOUKW010000017.1, read on the forward strand.
CCGACTATATTGTGGTACTCTATGAAGGAAAAATTGTTGGGCAGGGATCAATAGATGAGTTATCCACTAATGATATTTCTCAATTAATGACTGGGGGAAAAATATTGGAGGTTACAATTTAATGAGTTTACAAATAGATTTAATAAAGGCTAAATCATTGAAAGAATCGATATATACTGCAATCTTATCAATTATTTTAGCAATAATAACAATACTTGTAATGATTACAATATTTAATTTTTATAATTTAACATTGAATATGGATAATTTAATTGAATATGGCGTAAGAGATATATTA
>JAOUKW010000275.1 GCA_029882335.1 Candidatus Heimdallarchaeota archaeon
AGGCTTGTACGTCAATTATTTACAAAAGAAACACCTGTAACCATAGGTGCCAATTTTAGTTTTATCAAACAAACAATTGGAAATCATGAGTACAAGTTTAAATTATGTGATATTGCTGGACAAGCATCGTTTGAAATGGTCAGAAAGAATTATATGATTAATTCCCATGGTGCATTGATGGTATTTGACTTAACAGATCAATCTTCATTGCAAAAACTTGAAAAATGGATAATCGATTATGTTCAGGTAAATTCTGATAAAGAAGTATCAATATTACTTGTTGGAAATAAATTAGATTTAGCTGATGAAAGAAAAGTAAGTCTAAGTGATGTAAATCGATTTTTGAAATTAGCTAATTCCCATGAAAAGATTAATAATTCAATTATTGGATACATAGAAACATCTGCATTAAATGGAGTAAATATTAATATCGGATTTGATCAGTTAAGTAGAGCTATTATTTCAAAATAAAAAATTAATTCATCATAGAAATATATTATTCTACATCAATCCAAGATATGATTCTTTGATATAACTGTCATTTAAGAATTCAGTACAGGTACCTTTCCTATCAATTGCACCATCTTCTAAAAGGTAGGCTCGATCTGCAATACTTAGTGCTATACTTGCATCCTGTTCAATTAATAATGTAGTTACTCCTTGTTTTTGTATTTCTTTGATTTTATTGACAATATCTTCTTTTATTAACGGTGCTAAACCCAGAGAAGGTTCATCTAACATTAGAATCTTAGGTTTACCCATTAAGGATCGTGCCACTGCAATCATTTGTTGTTGACCACCACTAAAATTGCCTGCTTTTTCTGATAATCGATCTGCAAGAACTGGGAATAATTTTAATACTTTTTCCAATTCCTCTTTTACAGCATCTTTATCCTCTTTATAGGTATAAGCGCCTAGTAATAGATTTTCCTCTACCGTGGAGTCATGAAATAATCTTCTTCTTTCTGGACAATGAATAATTCCTCTTTTGACAATTTCATGAGGATCTAAAGATTTATTTCTACCCATGTTGCGGAATTCTGATTTAGTGGATTCTACTAATAATTCATCATTTAAAGTAATTTTTCCTCTTTCCAACTCTACTAAACCACTAATTGCTCTGAGTAAAGTCGATTTTCCTGCTCCATTTGCACCAATTACTGCTACAAATTCTCCCTCTTTTATCTCCATATTGACAGAGGCGAGTGCAATCGCTCTTCCATAATGAACACTTACATTTTCAAGAACTAACAATACTTGATGCCTCCTTTCCTAGGTATGATTCTATTACCACTTGATTCTTAGAAATTTCTTCTGGTGTTCCAATAGCAATAATTTTTCCTTGATTTAATACAACAATACGATCAACTAAATTTGCCAACAGTTTTAATTTATGCTCTACTATCATAATCGTCACTCCTTTTTCTTGGTTCGCATTTTTAATAAGTTGTGTGATCCTAAATGAATCCTCTACACTTAATCCACTATAAGGTTCATCTAACAAGAGAACTTCAGCATCTGTTGCTAAAGCACGAGCAAAATCAAGTCTCTTTAAATCACCATGAGGTAATATTGCAGCTGGATAATTTTTTTTCTCACCCATATCAACTTCAAGTAGTGAAGTTAATGATCTAGTTTTTAATGTTTTTGGACTCTGCAATCCCTTTGGGATGTGGGGGATTGTTACATTATCCAATGCTTGTAGTAATTTAAAAGGTCTAACTATTTGAAATGTCCTAGCTATTTTATGCTTCTTCACTATTTTGGTGGTGGATTTTCCAACAATATTTTCATTTTTCTTCGTCAGAATTTCTCCTTCTTCTGGTTTTAATACTCCTGAAATCATATTAAACAGAGTTGTTTTTCCAGATCCATTTGGACCAATTATTCCAAGTATCTCTCCTTGATACACATCGAAAGTAGCTTTGTTCACTGCGATTAATTCACCAAATTTCTTGGTTAAATCTATAATCCTCAATATTGGAGTATCGGAAATAACTCTTTCTTTCTCCTCTAATTCTAATTCATCATCTAATTCTTCTATACTCATTTTTATCACTTCGGCGGATCAAAATCAGGTAAACTCGGCCAAACCCCCCAAGTTTTTAATCTAGCCCATCTAATAAAGTCTGGAGCAAAATATCCTATTATTGTATTGATGAAGAAATAAAATATTAATCTACCCTTAATATTTAATATATCTAGACCAAATATGCCTTCGTCATCAAACCATGTCGCTAATAATTGGGGTAAATTAACTAACTCCTCTACAAAGCTAATTAAAATTGCCATGAATATACCTATATACAAACCATTCTTAAGCTGTTTATCCGCTTTTATTAAACCTCTAGGCTGAAATCTTAAAATTAATATAAGAATTATCGCGATTGCTCTTAATTCTATCATTGGATATTGGATTAAACCTAATGCTAAGTAATAAATAGCTATTGTTAAGATAATTGTTCCCATAATAGGACCAGAAATAGTTCCTATTCCCCCTAATATCGTATATATTACTGGAGTAAAACTAGTTTGTGTTTCAAATGCACCAACATTTACAACACCTATTGGACTTCCAACTGACTGAACCATTAATCCACCTGCTATACCTGCAAAAAATGCGCTTACACCCATAGCAAATAATTTGTATAATCTGACATTTATTCCAGATGCTTTAGCAGCAAGTTCGTCTTCTCTAATTGATTGTAATGCTAAACCAAACCTTGATTTTGCAATCCAAAACATAATTCCAATTGAGATAAACATGATTATTAAATAAAAATAATATTCTTCCCAAACAATTTGAGATAATTCTTTATCTTCCTGCTTTACCAATCTTCTTGTTTGTAATCCAAGGTCGCCACCTGTATATTCTTCCCAGAGATTTTTCGCTAAATTTAGTGCAATTAAAGGTAAAATGAGAGTGATTAATGCGAAATATGTACCCTTTAATCTTAGAGTTATTAACCCTATTAATATTGAAATAATTGCTGAAACAGTTGCACCCACTAATATTGCGGTAAATACATTGAGGTCAATTGTAGTAAAGCCAATATTGATAAAATTCTCACTTTTTCCATCAAATAATGCTCTACCATTTACAGTTAAACCATTGATATAATATACAGTAAAGTATGAACCCAAACCTAAAAAGAAACCATGTCCAAAGGATACTTGACCCGAATAACCTGATAAAAGATCCCATGATACAATAAATATTAATAAAATTACCATGTGAATAAATAAACTATTTAATGTTTCGATATTTGGAATTATATTTCTATTCTGAGCATCTTGTATCAAATTTCCAATAATGGGTAAATATGGTATTTGTTTAATAAATATAAATGTTAAAACAAATACGATATAACCTCCCTTGTCCTTAATTCTATCCCAATGATAACTCCAATTTACCTCTGATATTCTATCTTTTATTTTTTTCATTGTGTCATTTGTTGTATTACTTTTATTTGTGCTCATTTATTCTTCATCCTCTTCTTTTCCGAATAATCCTTCTGGTTTAATAATTAACACTGCTAAGATAACTAGTAATGGAATTACAGTACCTAGTTCTGGGTTTAAAATTCCTACTATCGACTCTGCAAATCCAAGTAGTAGCCCTGCATAAAAACTACCCTTAATACTTCCTAATCCACCTAAAGTAACAACAGTTATTGAAAAAATTAAAGGTGCCCAACCCATACCTGGATTCCACCCAGGTTGTGCCTCATATGGTGTGGTTAATACTGCTGCAGAGGCTACCAATCCCATTGCTAAACCATTTGCAATAAAATATATTTTTCTTACGTTAATTCCTACCAAAGCTGCTGCTTCAGGATCTTGAGATACCGCTCGCATCGCCCTTCCCATATCTGTTTTGTTGATAAATAAAGCAACTAGAATTAAGAATACTCCCGAAAAGAAGGCAGCTATGATTCTTAATCTTTGTATTGTAATTCCCATTAGCTCATTACTCCTAAATAATACAACTAATCCTTCAAGATATCTTGTTAGAATATCAAATTTTTGGAAAGTAATATTGTCGGGATAAGATAAAATAGGAATAATTGATTGTATTAAAAGTGCAACTCCAAATGTTACAATTAATACATTTGTTTGATTACTTCGAATTTTATCTACAAGTAAATAATCAATAAATATACTGAGTATCGCTGAGATCATAATTGACATCAGAAGAATTCCAAAATATAATGCTGGAGCGTATAATGTTGCCCATATTTTTATTATCCAAATACTTACCCATTGAAATGCCCAAATTTGATTAAATGTCATCATAACCATATTCAAAACTGCTGAAATAATAAGTATACTTTTTTTCTTGAACTCAAGATAATCTAAACCGAGAGTAAATAAAGAAACAGATGCTTGAATAAGGATTGATATATAGATAAGAGAGAGATTTGAACCTTCATACAATGGCTTGATTGTAATATAGTAATAACCTACTAAACCTAAATTAAGCAAGCATAAAATAACTATTGGTTTGTCAAAGTTTTTCTTTTTCAGAAGATATAAATTTGATCCTAATATAACTATGATTGGGAATAAGAAAATAAGGGAATATTTGAATGGATCGAAATTCTTTGTTTCCATCATATTTCCAAAATCTAGTGTTTGTATTTGTTTAAAATCAAGTAAAGTTGTTTTTCTAAACCAATAAGCACAATATGCACCAAACACAAAAAATCCCCCGATGGAGAGGTTGAATACCCTAGCAACTCCAAAAATAATTGCAAATCCAATTGCAATTAATGCATAAAATAAACCTTGAAATAATCCATTGAATAATATTGATGCAAATGAAAGGGAGTCAAAACGGAAATAAACTATTATTAACATTATCGGAAAGGATGCGATCAAAATAGTTTCAGTCAACTTTTCATGATCTTCTTTTAATTCTTCAAGAAATTCTAAAAAATGATTAACTATACTCTTTTTACTTATTGATTTTTGATCCATTATAAATTAAGGAAAATAGTTTAACTTTTAATCATTACTTTTTATGATTATGTATTAGATTTATATTAATTAAATTTCTTCTTTTTTCTCAAACCTGAAATAGTTGCAAATGAGATAAAAGATACAAGAACCATTAAAATATTAAAGGGTGTTTTTGCATCTGAGCTTGGTATTGGATCTTCTGCAGCATACGGTGGAAGATTAATATCTGCCATTCCTTCTGCAGTTCCAGCAAAAACTGTCTTTTTAGAACCATCAGCTTGCCATTGTGTAAAGAATACTTGAGCGTAAGGATCTCCCTTAACTCCTATAGTCGCTGGCGTATAAAGGTCATGAACATTATATCCTGCAGACGCATTTAAGGGTGGAGGTAAGCTTCTTACTTGACCTTCAACAGGTTCATTTGTGAATTTTATCTTATATGCAGTACCAACATAATCTGTATCAATTAATGCATTTTGAATTGCTGCTCTTGATACAATTCCAGCTCTTTCTAATGCTTCTTTAATTACATAGACCGAGTCGTATGCGGCAAAGGATGTATAAGTTGGATTTATACCATAGGCAGTATTGAATGCTGTTCTAAATGCTGCGGTTTTTGCAGTAGGATTTACATCTCCTGGTGCAGCTTCATATAGGATCTCACCTTCTGCAGCTCCTTGAGTATTAGTGAAATAATCGCTTCTTTGAGCATCAACATTAATTCCTGCTAATAAAGTTCT
>JAOUKW010000276.1 GCA_029882335.1 Candidatus Heimdallarchaeota archaeon
TAGCGGAGGAAAATAAGGATTTGATGGTATTCAAAAAATCTTTCGATCAGATTATAAGTGAGAAAGATCTGGAGGTTCTCAAATTGAAGGAGGATTTGGCTAAGTTCAGTGACAATAATAGCAATTTGACAAAAACAATAGAGAAAGTACAAAATGATTTAAATGATTTAACCCTTGAAAATAATCAATTACTAGAGAAATTTGATCAAACTACATCAGATTTAATATTGGTTAGAGGTGAATATCATGAACTCCAGGAGAAATCCAAGGAATTCACTTCAGTCATTAGTAGTTTACGATCTAGTTTATTAAATCAAAAGAATACATTTATTAAAATTATTTCGGACATTCAATCTAAATCATTATCTTCAACTAATATACCACTCCTTATTGAAGTTCTCACACATGAACCAAGAACAATCAGTGAAATAGCTAAAGTTACTGGTAAGAGTGAATTGAAGTGCTATACTATATTGAAGGAATTAAATGATAATGACTATATTGAATTTCAATCAGATGGAGAAGGAGCTTCATATAAGGAATTTTTAGTCAAAATCAAGGAGTAATCAGTATGACAGAAGAAGTACATAAAAACAAAGAAATTAGTGAAATAGAACAATCGATACTTGAAGCAGTAACAAATATAAACAATGCTATTGAAAGTATCCCTAAAGAAAATCAAAGATTTATACAACCCGTAATCCCACATTTTGCAGAATTAATTCAAATTTTTCAACAATTAATGCATCTCTTGAATAACGGTCAATTTGTCAATCAAGAAATGACAGAAGATTCACTAATTGATGTAGACAAAGATGCATTTGGATTATATTTTAAATTAGGTGCAGAAATACCTGAAGCAGTAAAAGCTAGATTTTTTGAGTTAAGAGAACAATTAAATGAACTGGATAATCAATATGCTAAGGGTGAGATTTCAAGTGTTGAATTTAATATGATGAGAGAGATATATACATCAAAATTGGTAGAATTAGTAAGGATGGCAATCATTTAGGTGAATATTATGAAGAAAAATAGAAAAGTAATACTAATATTTTTGGGAAATTTTGCTGGTTCAACAGCAAGTTTACTCTTGGAACAGATATTGAAAGATACAGAACAAGAAGATATTTTCTTTACAAACCCACCTCTTCTACCAATCGTGATACATCAAGATCCATTCCTTCAAAAGGAATTATTGAAAGATTTTTCATCATTTGTCAAGACAAATTGGTTTGTTCAACTAGAGGAAAAATTGACCTACATCTCGGATGGAGAAGAATTTCAATTCCTACATCACATCATCGAGGAAGAATACAAGGGAAAAGATGTATTGTTCTCTATTATGTTTTCACCAATCTCTGAATATGACACATTAAAGTTAAATAGTTTATTCAGATTTATAAATACAAATTATCCTGAATCTAACCGATTATTAATTTCATTGAAACCATCAACAAGTTCTGCTGGACCGACTGCACCGTATTATGAATTGGTTACATTATATTTAGCGTTACATCACTCAAATGCATTACTTTTATGGGATGAAGATGCGATATCGAATGTATTGAATTATCATAATAAACAGGCAAAGCTCTTAGAAAAGAATGAATTAACATTTAAAGAGATTATTTTGAATGGATTGAGAAGCTTATTTAAAATGGAGTGGACCAAGGAGCTGACATATGGTTATGTTGAGGAATTAACGTTGAATTTAGTTAGATTTAGTCATGTAAAACTCCTTAGTATGCGAATGATCAATCAGATTAAAATGGAGGAGAAGAATCCACCATTTAATAACTACTATCCTGCAATTATGAATCATGCAAATCTATCTACAACAGAAGATATTGAGGCATATCCTTCTTTATCAATGAATTTTCTTTTCACAGGGAAAACAATTGATGCTAGGTATTTTATAGAAACTGAAAGAAAGATTATGCAGGATATAAAATCTTCATCTTTTTCTAAATTTCAGGTAAACAGATATATAGCAAGTGAATCATGGGGTCAATTCTGTATAATAGAGAATAATTCATGGATTGTTCAATATTTGATTAAACTTGAAAAAGCCTTTTTGAGGATTTTTGAAAGAAAGGCTTTCCTTCATTCATTACGTGACCAAGATTTAACTGAAGATGATCTTCTGATAATGTTTAAAGATTTAAAGGCAATAATTATGGCATACAACGAATGTGGTGAGAATTTAGAGTTGCTAATAACATAAATTGGTAGTTTCAAATATTAATAATTTTTTGTCTTATAAAAGTTTAATAACTATGAATGAAATATATATATACAGAACTGAATGAGACTAAGAAGAAACCGAATATCAACACTATCTGAAGATGATGATGATGCAGATATATACGACGAGGAGGGTTATTCTTTGGATCATTTACCGATACAAGAGGCAAATATCATTGATGAAGTTGACGAACCAATTATAGTACCAATACCACCCATCTCAAGTAACAACATATTGGAAGATACAAGAAGTTTATCTGAAATTGATAATGACATCACAGAGCCGATAATGGATGCAATTCAATCAATGAATTCAAATAATAATCAGATGTTCAAAAAAACGATAGAGTCTATGAATGCCATGACTGCAGTATTGAATAAACTAGTGGAAGATCAAAATAAACTACAAGATACTCGAATTAAACCAAACATAAATAATAGACAATCTCGTAGTGAGGTTAAGATAACAAATACAACTTCATTTCTTTCCATTCAAGAGCCTGTATTTGATATGCTGCAGAAATTAATTAAGGAGCATGTAATTAGAGACATGGAATATCAATCATTCATGAATCCCTCTAATGATGAATTACTCTTACTATCAAGAAAATTACAGTCTGAGAAATATTTATTGGAGATGATGATGCGTGAGTAGAAGAAATAAAGTAGAAGAATTGAATCAACAAGTTAAGAGGAGAAAATCAGTATTAAATGAATTAGTTTCACTTGAACAAAGATTAAACAGCATTCAAGGAAACCTATCCACCCCAAATAAAACGCCAGTTACTGAAGAATATCAACCTCCAATACAATCTACTGATATTTCCCCATTCATCATAGAAAATGTAAAAAATCAATTGAAAGACCTTATTATTACTTGTTCTAAATACTTAGGTGACAAAGAAATTGAGATAGCATATAATCAATTACAAAAATTTGATACTATTCCTCAGTTACTTGACGTGTACATCAACTTTAAATCGAAATTACTCATTCAAAATATTCTACAATCAGGTCAAACTGAACTTGCTACTTCAATTTTATTTAGTCTAAAAGAATTATATGGTTAATATTAGATGATTACGCGAATGAGTCTCCTCGTACAGTTTCTCCTTTTCTTTCTTTATTTACTTTTTCTAATGCAGATGAAAAATCATTCCATGTTACTTTAGAATGATTATTCCTAATTGCAAACATACCTGCTTCAACACAGATGCTTTTGATTTCAGCTCCGGAATAACCGGCAGTTTCTGAAACAAGATAATCTAATGTGACAGTATCATCAGTATTCATTTTATTGATATGAATTTTGAAAACTTCTTCTCTACCTTCCTCATTAGGTACGCTTATCTCAATTAATCGATCAAACCGACCGGGTCTAAGTAGAGCTGGATCAAGAATATCAGGTCTATTGGTTGCAGCGATAACGCGTACTTCACCTCTCGGTTCAAAACCATCCATAGAAGATAGTAATTGCATTAACGTACGTTGTACTTCACGATCACCAGAAGTTGCAATTTCCAATCTACGAGATCCAATCGCGTCTAATTCATCAATAAATAAAATAGATGGGGATTTTTCTTTTGCAAATTCAAACATTTCTCTTACAAGCCTTGCACCTTCACCAATAAACTTCTGTACTAATTCACTTCCGATAATTCGAATAAAAGTAGCGTTTGTCACATTAGCAACTGCCTTTGCGATTAAAGTCTTTCCTGTACCAGGTGGACCATAGAGTAAAACACCTTTAGGTGGATGTATACCGATATTTTCAAACAATTCGGGTCTGAGGAGTGGTAATTCAACAATTTCTCTAATTTCTTGAATTTGAGTTGTTAGGCCACCAATATCTTCATACTTGATATTTGGTTTATCCTCAACTTCCATAGCGCGAACGGATGGATCTTGACTTTGAGGCAATACTTCTACGATTGAGAAAGATCTTTGATTTAGTGCGACTCTACAATTTGGTTTCAACATATCACGATCTATTTTATTGCTAATGCTAACGACTAATTGTGGACCAGTTGTGGATTTAACAATCGCTTTCTCATCGGAGATCACTTCCATTAAACTTCCTGCAAATAATGGGGGTGTACGCAATCTATCTAATTCACTACGTACATTATTTAATTCTCTTTGCAACCTTAAGCGTTCTCCTTCAACAATTTGCTTTTCTGTTTCAAGTCTGCGAGTTTGACGCTCTAGATGACGAGTATAGGAGAGTAAATAAGATGTATCCTGCTCTTCATCGGGTGTTTTTGTGTCGTCGGTAGATGATGGAATTCCCACTAATACTATATAGTAACTCTACCATTAATAAGCTTAACAACTAGATATATTTTAACGTAAATTTTTTTATGTAGAATTTATTAAGTGTCCTTTAATTTCTTCTATTCACTTATTTTTCCAACCACATCTGTCATAAAGCATTAGATTTCTACGATTATAAAGAAAAGTATATTACAAATGGAATTCAATCTGTTTTTGATAATATTGTCATGGAATTCCATTCAAAGTTTAAGCGGAAAGGATGTCAAAATAATTTTAAGAGAATTCGAGGAATTTATCCCAGATCTTGCTAATTTACTACCAAAAAAAGGTAAAACATATCGGTACATCAATGATAAAAAAGAATCTGCAATTGTGGTTGATCATAAAGAAATCATGTTTATTGAGTTGAAAAATCAAACAATTCCATCACTTAGATTATTAAAAACAACTAAATTTAGCTTTCCAACTGTCGTAGTTGATATTGGTGCAATTAGATTTGTCACAAATGGTGCAGATATCATGAGACCAGGAATAACACAAATTTCAGAAGAAGTCACTGAAGCAAACTTAGTCGTTATACTTGAAGAAAAAAATAAAACACCAATTTCAGTTGGACAATCGAAGTATGATGCTGTTGATTTAAAAAATATGAATGCGGGAAAATGTATTAGAAACCTTCACTATTTAACTGATGAATGGTGGAATTTCAGACCTTAGTATAATCTTGTTGTCGTACCAACCGGTGGAGCTTCTGCATCCCGTTTAACAACTCTAGAAATACTACTTGCAAGTGTTTTACACTTAGATGCCTCTCCATGAACAAGTAAATATTGTTTTGGACGAGGACTAACTCTTTTTGCATATTCCATAAGTTCACGACGATCAGAGTGTCCTGTGAAACCGGTTATTCTATTTACAGTTAATTTCACCTTCAATGCCATTGTTTTTCCATTTTCATCTTTTAAAGTTACTTCAGTGGCACCTTCATCAATTTTACGACCCAAAGTACCTTTACCCTGATAGGATACAAAAATAATAGAATTTTTCTCATCTTCTGCTAGATGATTGAAATAATAAACACTGGGCCCACCGACTAAC
>JAOUKW010000277.1 GCA_029882335.1 Candidatus Heimdallarchaeota archaeon
CCCTTCTATCTGTGCTAATATATTTTCTGCAATGACTGGAGCTTGATGATGTGCAGTAGATCCTGCTTTAGATGTTGGAATATCTGTTGCATCTCCCAACGCATAAATATTATCAAAACCATCAACTTTCAACGTGTATTTATCGGTAGGTATCCAGCCATGACCATGAGATATACCCGATTCAATTAAAAATTGTTGCCCTCTATGAGGTGGGATCATAATTAATAAGTCATAATCAATATCATCACCTTCTAGACTATAAATTACCTTTTCTTCTGTGTCTACATCATCGGTATTGAAAAATGTCAAAACTTCTATATTTTTTTCCTTAAGGTATGGTTCTACACGAGTATTTGTAGTCTCTATTGAAAAAGCTCGATTTATTGGGCTAGTGTAAGTAATATTTACTTTATCTCGAATTCCTCGTTCCTTGAAATAAGAATCCATTAACATTGCAGCTTCAATCGGTGCAGGTGGACATTTATACGGTAAATCTGCGATAGATACAACAATATTTCCTTCCTGAAAGTTTTCCAACTCTTTATTTAATTTTTCTGCAGATATTGGATCATAGAAATGATGAATTGAATCATCCCACCAATCTACAGCATCCGTGGAAATTTTTGAACCAGTCGCAAGTACCAAGTAATCATAAGAGATACTTCCATTATTTTCAGTAACTACATAATTTTCTTTGTGATTTACATTAGTAACCTTATCTTGAATTGAATGAACCTTTTTATTTAGTAATTTTCTTGAATCCTTTACAATATTTTTTGTCTCATCCTTTCCAAACATGGTAAATAGAAATCCAGGTTGGTAAGTATGCCTGAAATATGGATCAATAATTGTAATATTCGGGTTTAATTTTTTCAATTTCTTTTGAATTTGATTTGCAACAATGACACCACCAGTGCCAGCTCCGACAATAACAATATTTGGATTTTTCATTTAATTACCTCTTCTTTTTCGGATTTTCTTTTCTCCAATTTCGACTATAAAGTGTCTATATCCATCTAATTCTTTCAGTTCCATAAGTGTATGTCCTGCCTTTTCGATCCATTTGGGTACATCTACTTTTGATCCCTCGTCACTAGATATTAAATCAATAATATCACCTTGTTCAAGCTGCTTAATTACTTTAATTAATTCCATCAGAGGACCTGGACAAACTGCTCCTCTTGCATCTATTTGTTTTTTGATTGTTATCGACATTTTCATTCTCCGTTGCTTAAGATTAAACTTTGTTTTCTATATAATATATTGGAATAAAACTATATAAAATATATTAAAAGAAAAATACTAGATGTTTTTATAAAAAATATAATTAATCATTAATACATTTTTATTTATATTATTTGGATTATTGTTTATATTGGATTTTTTTTGCATATTTTTCATAAGGTAATTATAATAAACACAAACATTCCATTTATACTACTCATATTTAGGTAATTATTCATAGTTGGATAATTATAAATATTTATTTCAACTATAATTTAATTTTAAAGACATTATTGTATTATTTTACATAGCATTTTTACTTAGTAAAACTATTTTTTACAATCTCGAGTAATTTAGAACCTGTTATTGGTTTATATAAGAATATTGCATTCTCAATCTCATGTATTTGTTGATCATTACCTAAATGTCCTGAAACTATTAAAACACGAATATCAGGATTGATTTTTCTAATTTTTTCTATTAATTGAAATCCATTCATTTCTGGCATTAATACATCTGTAATAACTAAATCAATTTTGGAAGTATTCTCTTTAAAGATTGATAATGCGTCGAATGGGTTAGTAGTTGCTAATATTTTATAGTTTTTTAGTTTCAAAAATTTTGTAAATACATCTAAAACAGCGACATCATCATCAACAATGAGAATCCCTATATTTCTTTCCACACCACTTATTAATTCATTTGATTCGAATCTTTTTGGATTTATCGTTGTATCAGATTTAAAATAAATAGAAATATTAGTTCCACTATTAATTTTACTTTGAATCGTAATTTGTGCATCAACTTCATCAATAATTGTTTTAACTATTGACAAGCCAAGTCCTGTACCTTCATTTTTAGTTGTGAAAAAAGGTTTAAACAATTTTTTATAATCACTATCAAAGATTCCCTTTCCATCGTCAATAATTGACATAAGTACATAATTTCCAGGATTAATATCATTGAAGATACCATGAATTGAAGCCTTAAGTAAAACATTATCCACGGAAATGATTATTTCACCCTTATTCTCTATAACAGCATCCCTTGCGTTCAGTAATAAATTAAGAATTAATTGTTCTATTCGGTAGGGATCAGCTTGAATATTTTTCAATGCAGGATTCGATAAAATTTTTACCTTTATATCTTCCTTAATTATTTGATTAATCAAGCTTTCTATGGATTTAAGAGATTCATTGAGGTTTAATGTACGTGGAGTTAATAATTGTTTTTTACTGAACTGCAATAATTGTTTGGTTAATGATGCAGCATATATAGCTGCTTTTTTAATTTCAGATGCAAATACTTGATTTTCTTTCCGATTATTTGGATCAATTGAAATTAAATCAGCATAACCTATGATTCCAGTTAAGATATTATTAAAATCATGAGCAATTCCACCAGCTAATTTTCCAACAGCATCCATTTTCTGTGATTGAATAAGCTGTTCTTCAATTTCCTTTTCTTTCGTAATATCTTGTTGAATTGAGATTAAATTAGTGATTTTTCCGTTTTTATCAAATACAGGTGAAGCAACAACCCTAGCCCAATAAAATCCACCATCTTTCTTCTTATTTTTAAATGTAATTTTAAAATTATTACCTTCTTTAAGTGAAATCCAAAAGTTCTTGTATTCCTCTGCTGTTGTGTGTCCTGATTTCAAAATCCTTGGATTTGCACCTATAATTTCATGTTTATTATAACCAGTGACATCTGAAAATGATTTATTTACGTATTCAATCTTTCCTTTTACATCTGTAATTAAGACTAAATTTGGACTTTGATCTATAGCACTGGACAATTTTAGCATTTCTATCTCTTGTATTTCCAACTGATTTAGAGTAGAATTTCTTTCCTCATTTATAATTAATGAATTAATACCATATCCTAAATTAGATGCAATTTTTTCTAGTAACTTTACCTCTTCTTCATTAAAGGTATTTTTTAGATCAGAATAAACATTTAAACTTCCCCAGCAAAGATTATTATTTATAATGGGGATAGCTATTGATTTTTTGTAACTCCTTTTTTCTGCTTGATCAATCCAAGGTTGAAATTTTTCATCTTTATCTGATATTTCATTTATTTGTATTTTTTTCGTTTTAATTGCCATACCAGTTGGTCCATTTCCAAATTCAGAATTATCCCATCTAATACTTATTGATTTAAGATATCCATCCTCATTTCCAGCGTATGCCCGAGGAATGACATTTTTTTCCTTATCATACATTGCTTCACCAATCCAAGCCATAAAGTACCCACCAGTATCAACCAATATATTGCAAATGTATTGCAATAATGCTGAAATTTCTGTTGCATAAACAACACTATTAGTACATTCTGCAAGAGTTTGATAGAATGTGTTTAAAGCGATTAGATCCTTCTTCTGATTCTCCAATTGCATAGATAATTTTTTCAGATCTGTAATATCACTCATAAAGACTTGAATTGCATCCTCTTGATTGTACTTAACTTTCATCCCAGTGCCAAAGGCAGTAATTTCATCTCCCTTTACATGTTGTAGTTTAACCTCAATTGCAGGAGGTTGTACATCAGTTTCATACACCACCTTTACTCTTTGTATAATTTTGTCAATATCATCTGGATGGATGAGTTTTGAAATATGTTTATTAAGTATTTCATTATCGTCTTTTATTCCAAGTAGGTTTTTTGCTGAGTGGTTTATTTTAACAATATTTCCTTTTACATGAACAAACATTGGAATTGGAGAGTTATAAAATGAATCATCATACATTTTCTGTTGATTAGAAAGTTCATCCTTTAATTTGATGATTAAACTGTTGAGATTATCATCTGAATTGTCTTTCAAATCAGTCACTCTAACAATGATTATTATCTGTTATCAATAAAATTTTCCTTCTTTGCCTTAGTAAATAGTTTGTATAAATAAATTTAGGTTGTATATTTATCAACAATTAATCTAAATTGAAACAACGTGATCTGATTCTGATAGATCAAAGGCAAAATTTGCTACTCCGGCAATTTCATCAACTAATTCATGAAAATCGTCTTTATGAGTATTTGTAACCTCTGAAATTAATGCACAAGCAGTAATTTTCAATTCTCCAATTTCCTTAAGTTCTTCCAATAAGGTCCACCAAGCATTGACTTTACCATTTTTTATTGATTCACTCATATTTGAGACAAATCCCTCAAATTTAGAGTGAACAACTGTATCAGTACCCACATTTTCTTTTCTAAGGGCATATACAGCATCATCCATTGCAAAAATTCTAACCTCATAGTCAGCAGCGATTGCACCTGAAGCAATAAGACTTAATGTCATAAAATCATTATAAGTACCTGATTTAATTAAAATCGATAAAACTGGTTGATCATCTGTCACGTTGATATCTCCTATAATTTAATATAAGATAACAATTCAATTTTATATAAATAGTTCTAAATTGTTTGTGACTTTCTGTTTACAATTATTTATGGATTGAATTATTGCTATTTGATATATATTCAGCCGGTAGTTTATCATCAAAGATTATCAATAAAGGAACTTCAATTTTATTTTGTAACTTCATTTTTACTAAATAATTTATTACTGAAGGACCTTTATTCATAATGATTTCTAGATTTTTTATATTTTTCAAAGAATTTAACCTGAATATCGAAAAGTTTCGAGTTGCTTTATTTGGAATTAGTCGTATTTTTCTGACATCCACAACTAAGATTGTAATGCTTTCATTATACTTAGTTATTTTGTCAACCTCGTTGAATATATAATCTGCATCAATAAATTTTAATTGAGACCCAAGTTGGATAATAACTTGACTTTCATTCATATCAATTTTAATATCAGAGTTTGGTGTAAAGTAATCCATCTTGCATCTTTTTAACTATAAATATCCACTCGATAGTTTTTAAATCCTGACATAAGAAAATATAACCATATGATTATACAAAAATATGTCAAATGTTATTTAATTAGACCTTATCCTGAATTATACCTGATTTAACCATTACTTCACCATCTTTAATAACATAATCAATAATAGATTTATCTTCAAGAATTTTAATATCATTTATAGGATTATTAGATAGGATACAAAAGTCTGCAAATTTACCTACTTCTATTGATCCAATATATTGATATTGTTTTGTTGCTATTGCAGCTTCTCTTGTAGCACATAAAATAGCTTGAGATGGCGTCATACCAACAACTTCTACCATAGAAGTAATTTCCTTTGCTGATTCACCGTGGAAATTTCCTGGAACACCAACATCTGTCCCCAAAGCAATCTTTACACCTTTTTCAAATGCCATTTTATGATTTTCAAACATAGCTTTATCCACTTCAATAGTTTTCTTTTGTACCTCTGGAGCTATATTCTTCATTACATCGGGTTTATTAA
>JAOUKW010000528.1 GCA_029882335.1 Candidatus Heimdallarchaeota archaeon
TCACAAATCATTGATTGCTAGTTCCAGTACATAATTATAAACTATATGATGATCGGATTTTTTGTTGATAGCTCTCAATCTGCAAAATACTTAAAAAAATAAAAAATGATCTTTTTACATTTTTATTATTCATAATAAATAAAGAAACTATATTTTATAATTTGAATATTTTTAGGATAAAGTTTATTGAATTAATCTAATTGTAAATATTAACTCTCATACTTCTGTCGAATGAAATTGGGTGTTTTGTATCCAAGATAAAGAAGGATAAATGATATTGTAATCAGAGAACGTCCAAATATCATAATGGGAATAGTTACATGTTCAACTACCCCATCAATCATTCCAGCAAAAGCAAAACAAATAGATCCAACACCTATTAGAGTACTTCTTATCTTGAATAAAGCTGAAGTTGATTTGATACTGAAATAAATATAAGAACCTCCAACGAAAACTATTACTGAAATTATGCAAAATACCAATAATAATCTTGTATATGTATTAAATACAGTATTGATAAAAATGGAATTATTTTCTTCTTGATATTGTCCACCTATGACAAATACATCAATATACATACCAATACCCAGCAATCCATATATTGTAGCAATATAGAACTTTAGTTTTGGTCTATCTGTATACAATGATGCTGTTATAAACATCCATAAAGTAGAAAATAAAGGAAAAGCACCAATCGCAATTACTAGATACAGTGTATAATTCATCTGTTTTACATCAAGCAACGCCATAATGAATAACGATGATTGTGCTAACCAAGGGAATGGTAATAAAAAGAATAGAATTCCCGAGTATAATAGCATAGGTTTCTTTGTTTCCTTATACGATAATAATGTAAGAATTGAAAGACTAATACCAATAATTACTGCTGTTAAACTACCAATTCCAATAACCCACTCTAAATCACTTATAGTTGTCGACATAATGTATGTATTAATTTCTCACCTTTTTTTGTTTTTGGTCTTAGGATAAATTTCATATTATAATTTTACAGTATTCCGCTTTTATTTCATCAATTTTCCCTAGTACTGATGACATTTATGGACAGTTAATTTTCCTACAAAACTTGTAAATATCTCTAAACTTATTTGATTTAATAATTCTGATAAATTTGCTGGTTGAGAAGTGCTGAAAGAGGTTTATATACTCCGAGAGGGTTCATCATTATATCATTATACCACTGATAAAAGTGCAACAGAAGAACAATTCATTCTTTCATCTGGATTACTAACTGCAATTCAACAATTTGTGGAAGCAACAAGAGCAAGTAGTATTGACTTCTTTGCCTCAAAAAATGAGATATTCATCTATGAGGAATTAGGTGATGATATACTGATGGTGTGTATATTTCAAAATAAGATCCTTCAAGAAGTGGCAAGAGATATAATTGACCAAATAAAAATACACGTTGATTATTATGAGATAAATAAAATTTCTAGTGGACTTCGATTAAGTAAAAAGGATAGCAGTCAATTGTCAAAAAAAATCAAGGCGATAGGTGAAAGTTTGACCTCGGTGAAATATCAAAAATTGATTGCTAGTGAAGTTTTTCATGATACTCCTGAACTTACCTCACTATTACTTTATGATTCGGGTACAAACAGAAAGGTATTTCATGAAAGTACTTCACCAAAACCAAAGACCAATACTCCAATTTATAAGTCCTTAAAGTCAATAAACACAACGGTTAATAAAATCATTAAAGGTACAAAGTTAGGAAGTAACTTGGAATTGATGATAATTGATGGTTCAAAATATACTATTATTATTTCAAAGTTTAAAACAAATTATAATCTGCTTTATTTAAAAAACAATATTATTTCTGAGAAGATATTAGATATTCCCTTTAAAATCATGAGTCTACCTGGTTTTGAATTCTTTTCCCTTCAATATGATAATTTAAACTCTGTAAGTGAGTGGATTCTAAATGAAAAACAACAGATTTCCACAAAATTTGGTATTCCTCCTTTCTTTCAGATTGATAGTTTATTTGTCAATTTTTTTAAAACAATAGACATATTATTGCAAGAATATAATGAGGAAGGATTTGATGAAATTACTATTTTTATATCTGGAACAAACAAGAGTAAGATAAAACTAAGTGAAAACTTTGTATCACAAGAAAAAATAATTGATATTTTTTGTTAGTGGTTTATTTAGAATAGTAAAAAATTTTAATATTTATATTGCAGAACTAAATGCACAAAACTAAGCTGTATGCATTAAAATTCAATATTTTACATTGAAAATGCTTTTGTAGTATATTTCGATGTCGAAAATATGACGGAAACATGGGGTTTTTTACCTCTGAAAGAAATAGAATCAATTAATACCCAATCTATTTGGCATGCTGCTGCATTAACAAGAGAGTCTTTTGGATATGATAATTTATTATTTATCGACTGGCCAGATAAACCATTTGTAAGTGTGGGTTATCACCAAGACCCAAATGTGGAAGTTGATATC
>JAOUKW010000465.1 GCA_029882335.1 Candidatus Heimdallarchaeota archaeon
TGGTCAAGTTTTTCTTGATGGTAATCAAATATTTTATCATATGATTACCAATCCTGAAAATTCTCAATTAAAAGGATCCATGAGGCATTTTTATGAAAAATTACTAACACCTGTAATTAATACCTACAATGAATTAGGTGTAAATGCAGTATATGCACCTGTAAATGATATCGTTGCGGAAAACAAGAAAGTTTCAGGGAATGGAGCTGCAACTTTGGGTGATTCTCGAATTTTGACTGGAAATTTTATATTATCATTTCCATCTAAAGAAATGTCTAAAGTCCTTAGAGTTCCTGATGAGAAATTCAGAGATAAAATCGCACAATCTCTTGATGAGCGTGTAGGTAGTTTTCAATCCCTAACCGGTAGTATTCCTGAAACAGACGTGGTGATTGATGCATTTACCAAACATTTTCAATCAGACCTTGGTGTTGAGCTAATTCAAGTTGAAATGACACCTGAATTAAAAGGAAAATTAAATCAATTGAATCAACTCTACAAAACAAGTGAGTGGATGTATGAAAACTCCAACAAATCGCAAAATCTCAGAGCAGTAAAAATCATGGGTGGTGTATTTGTATGTGAATCAATGATAAAAACAAATGGTGGTCTTATCAAAGGAATTTTTGTACTTGATAATAATAAAATTACAGATGCAAATCTTACTGGTGATATTTCTGTGGATCCTATTGATGGATTGTCAATTCTAGAAAGAAAATTAGTAGGACAAGAGGTTGGAAGTGAAGGCTTGAGATCGGAACTTACTGGCTTACTTTCTCAATTAGACATGCCTGGTGTCACTGTTGATGAATTGATGACCTTGATAACACAAGCCGCTCAATCACATAAAGAAAATCAATAATCTACATAATAGCATTTTTCTCATTTTTTTTCCTACATTGAACTATCATATGTCAATTATTATTATAAAATCAATTACTATATTTTTATTACCATGTGTATTAAATGTTAATGTTAAATATTATACTCATATAATTCGATTATTATTTTTGATAATAATTCTTTACTTAAATATTAAATAGTTATTCAAGAAAGAGTACTTATGATTGATATAATTAATTACACACCAAAATCATCTTGCATAGAATTGATACAAAAATTTTATTCTTTAAATACACTTGAATATGAAATCTATGAGAAGTTTTGGAAATATAAAGAAATTGACGTAAATTATATCGTTAATTTGTTAGAGAATCGTGAACGAACCTTCATCAATCGGAGTCTTAAACGATTGCTTCATCATGGTTTAATCAATCGTGAAAAAAAGTCACAAAAAGGTAAACGTGGTTTTTACTATATTTACAAGTTAACATCATTAGAAATTATCAAAGAGAAGATGAGATTGGAATTAGATGATTTTTACTCCAGTACCAAAAATCAAATATCTCAAATTCCTCAATTGTAGAAAAATTTAATTTCACTTGCTAATAATAAAGAAATATTACTCCTAATATGATATAACGAAACAAAATAATTGATAATCAATAGGGTTATATAATGCTATGTCGAGGACGTATTATAATATGGTTGCTCAAGAAACTTTAAGTGTTTATAGTTTTATTAATAGTACTCCAAGTTGTGAACAACTAGTAATGGGTCTATATAATTTGAATAAATTGGAATTCAATATTTACTGTGGTTTATTAAGACACGGTAGTTCTACGGTAAGTGAAATTATTGATATAATTGCAGATACTGATAAGGAAAAAGATAGGTCAATAATCAATAGAGCGTTAAATGAATTATTGGCACAGTCTCTAGTTAATAGGGAAAAACTGTCTGAAGAGGGTAAAAGAGGCTTTTGGTTCCGCTATACACCAAAACCATTAGAAAAATTAGTACAAGAGACATTATCTAAATTCGATGATTGGTTTGCCTCCTCACGAGATAAGATACTTCAAATCCCTGATGAATTTAATAAAAAATATTCTGTAGATAAACTTCTTTAACTTACTCGGATATTTTAGTAGTTTTCCTTGGTTTAATGAATTGGTACACCTAGGCAATATATTATTTGTGTATTCCAATATTAGGCAAATTCTTCACTACTAGCCTTTTTAATTAAATTTTCTCCGAGTTTATCAAAAGCAGTATTTACATTATCTCCTGATAAAGCAGATGCCTCAATATAGAATAAGCTACCTAATTCATTAGATAGTGTTTCACCTTCTTCCTTGGTAACTTCTCTCTCATCTGGCAGATCACTTTTATTTCCTATCAAGATGGTAAGTTGATCTGGTGTTTCAGTAATTGCTTCTTTGTACCAATTTTTTGCATTTTCGAATGAAGATCTTCTTGTTAAATCAAATACTATAATTGTAGCTACAGCACCTTGGAAAAACATTTTTCTCATTACCTTAAATTTTTCTTCTCCTGCAATATCAAATATAGAATAGACAACTTTGGTATTATTTATTTCACTGTAACGGCTGTATGGTTCCATTCCTATGGTCATTAGGTATTTTCCCTCAAATTTTCCGTGAACAAATCTCCTGACAAGTGATGTTTTGCCAACAGCAGCATCACCTAATATTAGGAGTTTGAACGTATATTCGTAACCACTCATATTCTTACCCTAAATTTATTACTTTATATAATATCATTTCCACATTAGAATAAATCAACTTTATGTTTATGAGGATAAATTGTTTGATTAATTTAATTTTATTGTAATCAATAATTTATTCCTCATTTGTCCTAAAGATGGTAATTTCACGTGATTTATTTCGAATCATCAAATACTGCTTGTAATAATTTGCTTATTTTCATAAATAATTCATTAACTCCCTCTCCAGTTAATGCTGAAACTTCTGTGTAAAATTTACAATTCAATTGTTTTGATAATGTTTCTGCTTCTTCTTTGGTAACCTGTCTTCTGGTACTAAGATCCTTTTTAGTGCCAACTAAAACAGTAAACTGATCTGGTTCCTCAAATATGGTTTCATTATACCAATTTGGGATATTATCAAGAGTTTCCTTTTGGGTTAAATCAAAAAATAATATCGAGCCTCTTGCTCCTTTATAATAAGATTTTCTGATTTTTTCGAATTTCTTTTTACCTGATAAATCCCAGATTCTATAATTAATTT
>JAOUKW010000278.1 GCA_029882335.1 Candidatus Heimdallarchaeota archaeon
GTTGCATTATCAGTCTTATTCATCCAGAATAATTCTGCATTAACAATATGAGTTGCACATCTTTGAATCGACCATTTACCATTTTCGGGTATTTTGAACCATTGTTCATCACTAATACTAGATAATAATATCATTAAGTGGTTTCTACACTTCTTATGTGCATTAATCAATCTTTCAGTAGCTCCTGTAGATGAAAAACTCATAATGTACAATAAATAAGTACAACTAAAAATTCTTTCATGATAGATTGATTAATAGACTTAAATTATGTCTTAGATTATTGAATTATTTTTAATCACTGTTACATAACAAAAAATTGTAATTTATAATTAATAATTGATAAAATTAACTTCTCATGAGTAAATACATTAAAATATATTTTAAAAAAAAAACATATTGAACATATTTTATGAATATAGACGAATATATGAAACTTGTAGAAAAGAAAGATCAGATTTCATTTGATTTAAAAAATTTGCAAGAGAAATTGGTAAGTGATATAACAACGAGTTATTGTGCATCAAATCCAAATGATGTATTAGAAAGAATTTTGCTAGAGAAAAAACAGGAAGTTGAATTAAAACAAGATTTGACTGAAATCATGAATTTATTATCCAAATATGATACTTCCTCATTTAAGTCTTCTGAGTAATAATATTCTTAAATTATAAAATATCACAAAAGCTTTATGCCTTATTTTGTTCATAATTCTTATCTATTCTTTCATCAACTATTTTTGTTAAATACACAAGAAATCCAAGCCATAATCCTGTTTTTAATAGAGAAACAATATAGTCAATCCCAGTAATTATACTTGTAATTCCAAACATGAACAATATAACTTCTAATATAATTATTAATGGTATAACAATAGCCAAATTACTAATGGCAACAATTAACTTGGAAAATGAGCTCTCTAAAGTATAATCATCAGTAACCATATGTAAATATTGTTCTGTAACTATAATAATTCATTCTATTTATAATATATAGTATATATATTTATTAATTATTGTCTAAAACTAATTGTAGAATATAATTAAAATTAATTTATACTTTATTCTTTTAAAAAATAACATTGTTTGATAATTTATAAGGTTATATTGTTTGATTAAAAATAGAATTATAATAAATTTTATTTTTATTTTTTATCATCCTCAATGTTATACAATGATTATTTTTCATATATTATTAATTCCGTACATTAAACCAAATAATTATATACAACATGTTTATTAAGATTACAGGTAAAAGATTATGAAGGATTATAAAGATAACAGACTTTCTTTCATCATACCAAAAGAACTAGATAAAGAAGTTGATAAAATCGTCCTTATGCATGAAAACATACGAAATAGATCTGATTTTGGTACAAAGGCAATCTTGACATACATTGAACACTTAAAACAACAAAAATCTAGAGATGAATTAATCCTTCAAGCGATAAAATCAGTTGGAGATCAATTAGGTATTAAATTATCTAGTGTTGAAACGATATTGAATACAGACTAAGTTATCCTTATTTGATTATAAATTATTTACAAAATTAGAAAAATAACATAATTTGAATTTGATATAACTATTTATTGTTTAAAACCCACCCCCCTAACCTTGTATGAAGATGATGTAGGATCTTTTCAAATCGAGAAGTGCAATTCAATTTTATAGTTGACTCTTTAGTATTTACTAAATGATTGATATTCTGACAAAATACATGGATTCTTCAAATATTATTACAAAATATATATGAGTATCATTTGACTATAGTAATATAGATGACTTTTGTTGATGATTTCAATGATCTATTTGATGAATATAAATCTAAAAAGAAATCTCAGTCTAAAAGTAACAATTTATCCCAAGTAGGTGTTACAGTAGTAGATCAGCTACCTATTTGGAAGGAAGTAAAGGTAAAAGCCCATTATACTCAATGTTTAATTTGTAGAAAGAATATGGATGATGAGGATCTAGTAGAGGCTTGTGATATTTGTTCAACCTACTTTCATTATCGACATATTCGCGAGTGGATAAAAATTAAAGCAAAATGTCCCAATTGTAAGTCTTAATCAATATATGGATCATCTTCATGTTCAATGTCATAACCAAGCTCTTTGACAATGTCTTTAACACTTTGTGCTCGACTCAATTTCTTTAAAATGATATTATCATCCTCTATGCTGAATTCGATGTCTGGTAGATCTCCGATTAAATTATGATCAAATTCTATGACATCCTGATATGCACCAGCAAGTGGAATAGCTATAAAGCTACTTTTTATATTTTTTATAGATCCAATTGGGAATCCATTCCATTCAATAACTTTTGATGAAGTTAATGGATATCCATTTTGAGTGGTTAATACCTTTTCTGATTTTTTAGTTCTAAACGTAGATATTTCTCCATCACTATCACATGTAATGTCTGTTAACCGGATTAATAACTCTGGTTGCTTATCTAAATCAGATGTTGGGATAATAGGAAAATATTGGTTAACTAATACTGAATCACAAACACTATTAAAAACGGAAAAATTACCTACAATATAATGATCCGGATTCATTAATTTAGTATATGCAAGCGAATGAATGTGTTCTTCAAAATTCGGTAGGTTAAATAATTTACTTCGCAGGTATTTCTTTATTATACCTGTGTCTAGTTCAAAATTCAATAAATCATGATATGATATTGAATTTATTTTATTATTCCATTTTATCCAATATTTCAATATTTCCTCTGGTGAAGAGAACTCCATATCACCCAAATACTTCTCAATTATACTCTTTTCTTCAATATCAGGTATATTATTTGGAAAAATACTCTTTACTTCCAAGGGGCGTATAAGAACCATTGCTGATAATGCAGTAACAGCTCTTCCTGCCTCAATCATGATATTTGGATGGTATATATCAATTCCAGAATCAGCAATTAATTTGATAGAAGTTTTTACGATTAGCTGGCAGTAGTTCTCTATTAACCCACTTGGTAGATTACTATCGTAATTTATAGGTAACCCTCCACCATAATTAATAATACGAATATTTGTAAATCCATCTTTATAGAGTTGAATATATGTATTTACAAGAAATGTGATATAATTTTGCAGATCATCTAAATCTTCCACTTGCGAGCCGGGATGTGAATGGATACCGATTAGTAAATCTTCTTGATGTCTATCTCGTAAAATATCCTGTATTTTTTTTAATTCATTAATTGATAATCCAAATTTAGAATTTCTACCAGTTGATATACTCCAATGACCCTCAGTGTTTACATATGGTTTTATTCTAAATATTAATTGTAATTTGTTTTTATCAATTTGGTTTAACACACGGTGTAATTCATCTGTGGATTCAATAGAGATATATATCATATAATTTTCATCTAAAGATTGTTTGATAATATTTACGTATTCAAAATCTTTTACTCCATTGCACATGATTAATCTAGATCGATTGTCTATTAATTCATTCAGAATTAGTAATAGTTCTGATTTAGTTCCAGCTTCTAAACCATAATCAGAATGAGATTTTACTACTGTATTTATTTCTCTTTTTCGTTGATTTACTTTAATAGGATAAAGTGGTTTAAATCTCCCTTGATAATTATTTACTTGAATCTCATTCGTAAAAGTATTAATAATTTTATTTACTTGAAAACTAATTAATTGTGGCATTCTAAGGGTAATAGACGGGCAAATGTTATTATTGTAGTCAAAGAGTTGATCACCAATCATCTGTAATATATCTTTTATTTTTACACTTTTATTAGCAAGGTTAATTAATAAATCACCATCTTGGTCAATAGAGAGGAAATGTAAATCTCCACTATTAATTCCATAAATCAATTCAGAATTTTCTATAGACCAATTCATAAATTATACTTCTAGTTTTTCTTATATTTACCCATTTGTTCTTGTCTTAACTTCTGAACCATATTAGAAAAGTTTCGTGTCAGATCTCCAATTTCATCATCCGACTGAAGAGTCTCATCTACTGAAATAGATTCAAATATATCTTTTTTAGTAGCGTTTTTCGTTATACTCTCTGCTAATTGGGTTAGTTTTTGTACTGGTTGGATTAAATTATTTGCAATGTACAATCCCAAAACCAAAATAACAGAAATAATAACAATTGATATTAATAACAATTGAGTCCGGGCATTACTTAACGATTGTAATATCTCTAGTTGTATTAAACCAACCGGTTGTAATATTTCTGATTGTTTTACGATAATTACAAAAACATATTGATAATCAGAACTTTGTACTTGTAAAACTGGAGAGTAAGATAAATAATATGAAACAGAGTTCTTAGAGAAATTCAAAACATCGGACTTTCCAGATACCATTTCATTCAATTCATTGTTACTAAATACAGGATTACCATTGCTATTCTTTTCAATATCCATAAAGATAGGTATATCTTCTTCTTCAGGATGACTTGCGGAATCCCATTCCGGATGTGCAACCAAAGTATAATCTGATGTTTGGAATAGAGATGCATAACCAGATTCTAGAAAACTCACATTTAATACTTTATCTTGAATAGTTGTAGTTTTAAAATCTAGACCCACCACTGCTGTAAATACTCCGTCAACATATACAGCTTGAGTTAAAGATACTACAAGACCTTGTGTAATGTCAAAGTATGGGGGTGAATAAGTCAAACTACCACGAGCATCTCTTGCTTCTATAAACCAATCTTCAGTGGGTGGATGATATAATGCATCTATAGGATCTACATAAGCACCAGGGAAGTTTCTAAAAATTCCTCCCTCTACAAAAGCTACATATAACCAAACATATTCTCGATTATCTTGGAAAATAGATGAAAATACATAATCAAGATGAGCGGATCGATCTATGGTTTCATTCATTTCTTCAGTTACTTGTCCACCTACTAATTCAGATGTTGGATAATAATATGTTGAAGTAGTATTTGATATGGTTTCTTGATATTCTTCATCATAATACCTATCTGGTAATGTAGATTCAGTTTCAATATCACGATAACTATCTCTATGGCCAAATGTACTTTCTGGATCAAATAATGTTTCAGTAGCAGATACAATTTTTCTAACTGCAGCCTCTGCATTTTTAAATTTCTGTTCAATAACAAGTGCATTATCTTGTGAAGTTTTCATCATATTAGTTTGTATTTGATTTTGTAGAGCGTCTGTTGCGTCTTCATTTGTACTATCTCCAATAGAGGTGATATTACCAGTTGCCAATAACGCAATAATTACCAATGAAATAATGGATATTGCAGAATATAAAATCAATATTTGTGTTTTAAGTGAATATTTTTCTAACATCTTGAAACCTCCTAAAAATCAGGAATAAATCCTTCAACTTCGACAGCAGTCAACATGGTACTAACTTCTTCAAATGCAGTAGTTATTGCATCTCCAACACCGTCTCTTGCATGAATGTATTTGCCATTATCAGAGACAGAACAAATTGACTTCAAAATTGGTTCAGTGTCTAAATTACCTACTCCGATAATTACTACGTTAACACCAATACTTTCTCTAACTAAATTAATCAATGAATTGGGACTATAAAACCGTGATGAATTATCATCACCA
>JAOUKW010000279.1 GCA_029882335.1 Candidatus Heimdallarchaeota archaeon
ATATTATTGATCTATTTTAATTTTATAAACGTTATTTGCAATTTGATTGATTTTAAACTCCATATCTGATGTTATTTTGAAAACAGCCAAATCTTCTGTATATTCTTCAAAAATAGTACTAAGTTGAGATGCAAATTTTCTTGTAAGTTCTCTTGATTCAAAAGTCTCATTTGATACGATACACAGCACTACAAACTGATCTATTGGTTCGAGAATGAGGGAAAGATCATCGTGTTTAATACTTTGTAATAAACCCTTTCCCTTTGCTAGATCACCAATAAATGCATTAATTGCAGTTATTAACCCACTAATTAATGCAGGTTCCGATTCTAGTAAATCTGAATAATACTGGTTATATAAGCTAAGACCACTGGAATCAAGGATCATCAATCCATGCAATTTATAATCTTGAGGTACATGTTTAGTCGTGGAAACCATCATATTTTTTAAACTATTTCGGAGTCTTGTTAACAATGATTTTTTATCTTTATCAGCTATTATTTCTAATTCTTTCCTAGCTTTTTCTTCCAAAATATGAAATTCAAATTTATTTGCTAATTTAATTGCGTTTTTAAATTCCTTTTCTGCCTCTACTCGATTATTATCAATTAGATGTACCTGTCCTGAAATTATTAAAGCCTCAATTGTGTTAACAGTTGAACCACCTTCATCCATTAAAATCAATAGAGAATTAATTTGGGAAAATAATTTTTGTTTGACCTGTGTGTTATTAGGTCTTAAACTGAATAATTCAATTTGGGTACTTATCATTTCTGTATAGGCATTGTGTAATCTTGATATATCTCCAATTTGCAGTAGCTTCTCAATAACTTTTTCATAAGATGAAATTGCTAAGGAAAAATCTCCAGTTGCACGATGAAATTCTGCCTCAATATGATGTTGTATCGTTTTGTTTATTTCAAGTGGATGAGCTTCTATTATTCTCTTAGCATCTTCATATACCTTTCTTGCCTCTTCTATGTCATCCTTTTTTATAAGATAATGAATCAAATAACTATGAAAACCAATTATTGGGTTTTTAGTATTTATAGACATTGCTGCTTTAATATCGTTAACTGCATCATCATAATTTTCCAATGCAGCAAATATACTAGATCGATTTAATAAAAATGTAGCCTTTCCTCTTACTTCTAGATTAATTATTTCGTCTAATATTGTTAATGCTTCCTCGTAACGACCTAATTTGATATAGGTAATGGCAAGATTATTTTTTTGAAGTATAACTTTATTTTTAATTCCCAATTTCTCAGCTAATTTGAAGTATTTTTCATGAAATTCAAGAACTTTATCCATATGACCTAAAGTGTAATAAATCATTGAGTTGAATCTATGACAATTAGACTCAATAAAAGGTGCATTTGAATGAAGAACAAATTGATCAAACATTTTTTGAATAGGTAAAACTTTTTCACCACTAGAATACAAATTAACTGAAAATGACATAATTAATAAGTTATAAAGAAGAATGTTATTCAATATAAATTCTGGATATTTATTCTGAAAATCAATAAGTATATCGATGGGATCTTTCTCTGGCTCTTTTATATTGACATAACTTTTGATTAGTACAAATATATGATCTGCAATAAATCCTTCCATCTCCTTGAATATCTCCGTGAATTTTTCGCTATTAGCACTGTTGATCACAAAAGTATTTAAGTATGCAACCCATTTCCATAATACATCTATGGGAGTAATCGGTTCTGGCAGTTTATGGTATAATTCCTCATAATTTTCAGCTATACACATGAGTCCTGAATAGACATATCTTTGTATTTCATCATTTAGGTCAAATGTATAATTACTTAATGTATTTGCTAATTGTACCATATTCAAAGTACTTATTTCATACGAGGTGATTTCAATTTCATTGATAATTGCATTGGGAAGTCGTCGAATTAAATCTCTAATTTCAAATGGTAATGACGTTAGATATGTCAATATTTGTAATAGGATTTTTATATAATTTAAATCTAGCAGTTTTCCTATGTATCAAGCAATATAATCTAAGGATTTTATTGTATTAATAAGTAAATTTGTTATGTGTTTTTATGAATTTAATTTGTTGGAATACATTTTTAAAATTGTATAGGTAGATGTATTACAAATCAGAATCATCATCATCGTCATCAAAATAATAGTCATCTTCTTCTTCATGCTTTGAATGATCAATTACAATTAATTCCTGAGGTTCATCCGAAAATTCCACATCTCCGATAATACCTATGTGAATAATTCTTCCACCTGTAATAACCACCGGATTTATACTTTTGCCAACAACTATGGCATCTTCAGGACTTTTGTATTCCTTGAGTACTTTCCCATGTAGATTCTTCAGTGTAGCAATATTATCTCCTTTTTTAATTGAAGTTGCCAGCTTTGGTGTGACGTTTAAAATACCACCAAGAGAAGTTCTTAACCAATAGGATGATTGACAAATGACTG
Organism: Candidatus Heimdallarchaeota archaeon; assembly: GCA_029882335.1. Classification (GTDB taxonomy): domain Archaea; phylum Asgardarchaeota; class Heimdallarchaeia; order Heimdallarchaeales; family Kariarchaeaceae; genus JAOUKW01. The sequence goes on from JAOUKW010000279.1 coordinate 2,467, forward strand.
GAGGAATACTAGGAGGAATAATCGGATCTGGTATCATTTCATAAAATGATAATACATTTTTTATTCCTTCTATTCCTCGTAATACCATATTTTCCTGTATCACACTGGGATTTCCTAATTCAATGGTAATACATGCTATACCCCTTGTCATTGCTGCATTTCTTAATGATTTCAAAGGTAATTTCGAGTTGACAATGATTTGTGCATTCATTAATTCCGCGAGTTTGCGAATGTGTGGATTGGTAATATCTGCCCTGATATAATGCGAATTAATTCTACCAAAACTTGCAGTATGTAAATCTAATAAACAATCAAATTGAGTAATAATCCTGTTAAACAACCGATACGCATAGACATCTGAGGGAGTACCATTAGATTGACCGGGCATGATTCTATTCAAATCCACACCGTCGATAAATTTTCTTTGACTCACCTCAAATCCAGGTAAATTTGCAACGGGTACCATGATTATTGTTCCTTTCAGTGTTTTACTATCTATTAGACTTCCTAGCATATGAGTAACAGGTACTCCATTCAATTCATTTCCATGTAATGCTGAGGTTATACCGATAGTAGGTCCACTTTGTCCCTTGATCGCAATAATTGGTACACCAACTGCCTTTCCACTGGCATTAGTAAATAAATTTATATTTCCAAATGATTTACCCTCAGGTAAACTTTCTACATCTAATTTCTGTGCAGTCCATTCTACATCCATAATCTCATTCCTTTATAATCTCATTAATCAAGCTCTCATCATTATTTAGGGACCTGAATAATCCTACTTTTAATTTCTTCTCTGAATTAATCAGGTTATCTGCCATTTTGTCAATGGCAATATTGGCCAGTACAGTTTGTATAAATCCCTCTATCAGATCATCCAAACCCAATCCAAGCCTATTAAAATCTCTAGAATCCATCAATACCAGTCGGTTAATATCTGAATCCCAACTATTTTCTCCTAGTTTGATAGAAAGGTTTGTACCCAGCATCTGCCATGAATCTTCATTAACATCAAGTTTTGTCTTCAATGGTTTATGTGCCTGTCTAGCATACAGAGCTACAGGTCTATATCCAACTTCAGTACTACAAATCATCATCCTCAAGTCTGCAACAAAGAAATGATTTTTCTTGTTAGGTACAGTTCCAATATGGTACAATTTCTTGTCTGATTGAATTGACGACCAAGTGGAGTTACCAATTAAACTCTGTACTATGAATAAATCATATGAATGTTTTGTTTGCATGAATTTATTCAACTCTTCCTTATTAGTAATGGTATAAACTCCCTGTCCCGCGTTGGAATAAGGATTTTTAATCACTGCAAATCCACCCATCTTATCAACCCATAGCGGGACCTCCCGTTTAGATACATCCCATATCGTTTCTGGTACGCGAATTTCTAATCCATAGTTTCGTAATTCTCCATTGAAAATATCATATGCTTTTGAAGCAATTAATTTATTCCTACCCCCTGCGAGACAGACAATAATTGGATTATAGATTAGAGTCTTAGTATTAATTGGTATTCTATTCCATGGCTTTTGTGTTACATACTTGAAGGCTGCTTTAATTTGCTGCCAGTTACCTTCATACATAACTTCCAACACTCCATCTCTAAATCGAATATTATCTGTATTTTCTTCATTTCCAGAATAATATTTAATTAGAAAAACATCTTCATTAGTTAAATCAGCAATTGTTGCTGCATAACCACTTGCCTCAATGTGATTTTTATCATATAATACTGCTAATGATCCATTGGGGAGTTCTCTTTCCTCCAGAGATGGTAAAAATGATTTTTCTATAAGCAATCGATAGCTTCCCCTTTCATCAGTATCATCCAACATTGGGAATGATTTCTGACCTGATGGACAGGAATTTGTCTCCACCAATATCATCTTTCTTATTCCTTTCTCAGTAGTTGTAGGAAATAAATCACAACCTGACCATTTGAAATGTTTAGGCTTATACGCTAATAATTCTTCTAATTTTTCTTTGTTTACCTCAGGGTGTAAATGAGTGTATCTGCTAATTATTAGTTTATTATTAAGATGAATAAAATTCCTAACCAAGGGATGTAGGTGAGAATTTAATACTTTCTGATAGTAATGATTTTTGGCTTCAAAGGAGTGTGGATGCACTACCTCTACAATTTTTGTTTCCATAAAATCTTAAATATCTTTAATGCTTGGAAGAAAAAAAAGCTTTGTTTGAATAGCAATGACAAGGTTCAATATTTTCCATTTTCAATAATTGTTTCATAATAACTAAAAAATATCTGAAGATCTTTTGTTATCAGTCATTAGTTTGAATTTTGAAATATCATGGTAAAAGATTGGTTGAGATTATTTTAAATTCAAATCACAAGATAATAATATCCTAAATAACGAATGATTAAAAATCAGTTAGTATATTGTTATATTATGGTAAATAAATTGATAATATACTTTGATGGTGCCTCAAAAGGAAATCCTGGATTGGCTGGTGCCGGGGCATATATAGAGGCTGAACCATTTCAAGAGAAATATCAATTTAAACTAACCAAGTATTTGGGTCGAAAAACCAACAATCAAGCCGAATATCAGGGATTGATTTTGGGACTTGAAAAAACATTAGAGTTACTAAATGATGGATTGGAGATAAATGAATTATTGATAAAAGGTGATTCTCAATTAGTAATAGAACAAATACTGGGTAATTGGAGAGTGAAAAGTCAAAACCTAATTGACCTGTATGAAAAATGTATATTCTTACTTAATAAAATCACCAATTTTGGAGTTCATTATAAAGCAGTACATTTACGTAGAAATTTAAACTCAAAGGCTGATGAACTTGCTAATGAGGCGATATTAAATAGGGTTTGATAAATCCGCTCAATTTATAGAATCCATAATTTTATTACATCTAATTATATTAATTCATAATATCTGTTTTCCGACGTGTTTTGTATGACCAAAATATCTGTCTAATTTATCATTTGTATCAATATTTCTCAATATGTTTTAATATGTGGGCAAATATATTTGATTAGTGAAAAAATTCTCTATATTTTTAATATTATTACTCTCATTCACCCTTGTTGGTGGTGCTGGTGATGTAACTGTTACTCCA
>JAOUKW010000018.1 GCA_029882335.1 Candidatus Heimdallarchaeota archaeon
TGCAATATTTTTCCCTTTTCCATAACAATAATAATATCAGACAAACTTAAGGCTTCTTCTTGATCGTGTGTTACATATACTGCAGTAAGTTTTAATTCATTTACTAATTTTTTTATTTCCACTCTCATTTCCATTCGAAGTTTTGCATCTAAATTTGATAATGGTTCATCAAATAACAACACGGAAGGTTCAATTACCAAGGCACGAGCAAGTGCCACCCTTTGTTGCTGACCACCGGACAGTTCTGATGGATTTTTTTCGAGTTGATCACCTATAGACATTAAATTAGCAACCCTAGTTACTTTTTCTTTTATTTCTTCTTTTGGTATTTTTCTCAGTTTTAATCCAAATGCAATATTATGATAAACCGACATATGTGGCCATAGAGCATAATTTTGAAATACAAACCCAGTATCTCTTTTTTGAGGTGGAACACCTACCACATCCTTGTCATCAAACAATATTTGTCCACCAGTAGGAAAATTGAATCCAGCAATTGATCGTAAAGTTGTAGTTTTCCCACAGCCACTTGGTCCAAGAAGTGTGGTAATCTTTCCTTCAGGTATTTCAAATGAAATATTATGTAAAGCTGTAAATTGTTCAAATTCAACTTTGAGGTCTTTTAAGCTGATTTTCACCATTGCTGTTTGTTTTATATTTTTAGTCTTTATTTAAATATTGTAATGTACAGTTTTTTATGACAATTAATAAAGAGATATTTCATCCGTTATCGATACACTCAAAGTTGATGAGTTATTTTATTTGAAAAAGTGATTATTCAATAACGCAGACTTTTAATGAATTTAATATCAATATATTGTGCTTGTTGAATAAGTAAAAAGTACTGTTTAATTTGTTTTTAACAAATTTTTTGTTATTTCAATCGTTTTAATACATATTTTTTATATTTTTCAAATTCGCAACACGTATAGATGCTTAATTCACATATTTTAATTGTGGATGATGATCCAGATCAATTAAATATCTTAACGTTATATCTAAAAAAGCAAAATTTTAATGTATTAAGTGCAGAAAATGGCCCTAAAGGAATTCAAATATTCAAGGAAAATATAGAAACTATAGGATTGGTAATTACAGATTTACACATGGAAGACATGTCTGGAGAAGTATTTATTGATGAAATATATAAAATTAATCAAAACATCCCTATTCTAGTATTAACTGGAGATCCAATGGCGATATCAAAGGAAAATGTCAAAATTAAAGATATTATTAAAAAACCAATTAATTTCTTTTCATTCAAAAAAACAGTTGCTGAATATTTCAAAGAATAAAAAATTGAAAGTAAAATTATTCAACAATTTTAGGCTATAAAGAGTTTTTAAAGTATTTATTTAACGAATTTAGTATAATGTATCGATTCATAATAGGAAGCAGGATTTTTCAGATACTGTTCCATTACTGGGTCGATCGTTTTATTCGGATTATTTGATAAAATCTGTAATTTGCGTTCTTTATCATTATTTTTGGAAGGATGACGTCCAAAAAGAATTAATTGTTTTACCTTTTTGAAAACACCACTATTTGATTCTAAGGTGCAATTGCAGATTTTTTCCATTTGTTCATTGATTATTACTACCATTTATTTATTCACGTCCTACATTGACTCAACCATTTTATTCAGTCACCACCAATATAGTTAGTGTTCTACTGAATATTATGTTGGTCAGCAATATACTAACCACATCAAAAGTATATAAATATATTGACCAGCAATTGACCTAATTATTACTTTTTCCAGTCAAATTATAATAAGTACTTGACTGAATATTGTGTTATATTATTACATATATTGAGTAAGTATCCAACTGAACACACAATGATTTTTATAACACAATATTAAATTATAATAAGAGAGAACTAGAAATTATGGTAATCGAAACAGAAAATACCGAGCAAATAATGAATTTATTTAAATTCTGGGATGAATTACCAATGATTAAGAAATATGACATTGTGAATTTTGAAACCTTACGTGACCCCATTAGATATGCAATAATTGATACACTTGCCACTGGTATTCAAGACGATCTTTCTGTAGAAGAAAATTCACAAATTATATCTTTCAATGTTCGACATGCACTTTCCGCAAAAGAAATTATGAACATTCTCCATGAGAAAAATATAACGGATAAAAATAATAAACAAATTAAGAAAGCAAATCTATATTTTCATCTACAAAGATTAGAAAATGACGGATTTATAAAAGTGGTAGAACAAATCCCACAAGGAAAAAGATTCACGTCATATTACGGTAGAACTGCAAGAGCTTTTACTGCAAACGAAAAAATTGGTGAAAAATATCCAAAAGATTTCTTAGTTGAATTAAGATCCTTGATTATTAAAATAGATACAGAAGGTGAACTAAAAGCAACTACATTAGAAAATCTCTTTAACAAATTTGAAAAATTAGACACAAGTGTACATCACCATATTGTTGAAAAATGGATTTCAACCAATGAAAAAGAGATTAGATCGATTAATGTAGATATGCGAAAGCTATATGATTTTCTTACCTTTTTGCTGTTTTATAATGAAGATGTATTTGAGATATATAAGGAATTCAGAGAGCTATTAAATTTACGTTAATAGTTCACAATCGATACACAAGTAAAATAAAGGTTTAATTTAATTCAAATAGATAATGGATAGCTTAGGAGTTATTATTGCTATCAACTAATTGCTTAACGATTGATGCTAATTTAGTAAACCTTTCCTCAACAGCACCTAATCTCTTGTCCATTTCTTCGATCTTTTTGACAACCAATTCTAGTTTGCCTTGCAATTCCATTGTGGCTTTATTTGAATCTTTTGCTGCTTGAGCAACTGCTTGGATTGCTTGTTTATCTTCTGCAGATGTTGATGAAGATGTTGCACCACCAGGTCCGATTAATGAGACACCATCGGGAAGATCAAGTGGAATATCAATATTAAATTTCTTTAATAATCGAGTGGTCATAATATCAAATGCGACATCGATATTTAGTCCAGTTTTTGCAGAAGTTTCAAGGAATACAAAAGTAATCCCAGTCTCAAAAGCAACCTGTTGACAGAATTCGATTGCCATTTCATTTGATACTTGACGAGTATCTGTCAAATCTGCTTTATTACCCAGTATAACGAATGTATTTATTGTACCTGCAGAATTATCAATACCATCTTTTATCCAAGTACGTAGGTTACTCATTGTACTACTATCTTGAAGGTCAAATACAAGAAATGCTGCTTGACCACCTTTGTAAAATGCTTTTCTTGCCACTACATATGCGTCTTGACCTGCAAGATCAAATATTTGTAATTTTATTTTATGACCACCCTTGGGATGGTCCTTACTTGCAAAATCAGCACCGATTGTTTTTGCATATGAGCCACTAAAACCCTTACCCATATATCTTTCCCTAATACTTGTTTTCCCGACAGCCCCATCCCCCAGCAGTAATATTTTAAAAAGAAATTCTTTTCCTTCACTCATTTAAATCTTCTCAGAAATATATTCTATAACTAAGATAAAAGTTCTTTCAATGATAATCGATTTTTAGGTTATCAAAACCAAGAAAGTGTTTTTCAGTTTATTAGTTTATTGAATATCAATTATTATTATTCTTTAATTGTATGTATAATTAAACGCCCAATCAAAGCGGATATCCTCATTAACAAAGAACGTTTTTGTATGAAGTATTATAGTCCCATGTAGAATAACGGTTGTATTTGTATTAAATGGAAGGTCATCACCTCCAGCAAATATTATTGAACCACCGACGGTAATAACTCCTCTAAATTTTCGATCAATATTCCAGATGGTATGACTTATATCATTTGTACGTTCTTCGTCTAAATACACTAACATATCATATCCAAGTATATTTGAAAAAGATTTTTGATTATAAATTGTAACTTCTGCTTGAATAAATACGGATTCACTGGCCACAGAATCAATATTATTTATCATCTTCGCAGTATAGGAAATTTTAACCTCTTCAATACCAACTCCATTTTTTGAAGTATCAGTTTGTAAGAACCCTATAATAATTGAAGGTGAAATTAATAATCCCAGCAAGAATAAAACAATTAATTTATACTTTAGTATTAATTCTATTTTTAATTTTAGTTCCTGTAATTGTTTTTGAATTTCGAGACGAATAGTTTCCGAATTTATTTCAATATGCTTGCTCTTTTCTTCATCATCATCATCTTCCATAAAAAGAGAAATTAACGAAACAATTAATACAATAGTGATTATGATTGTCATAAAAGGATTGTTCTGAACTGCAACTGATAAATGCCCAATGTGTGGAATTCGCTGAACTGTAGCACCTAATATATAATCTGCAGTTACCCATGAATTGTTTGTTTTTGTAAGTGAGCCATCATCAGGACGATTATTCGTTACTGGGTCATCACCTTTAATTCTAAAGTGCCGTTCACCGTCTGATGAAATTAGAATTTCAATGATTCTATGTATAACAAGTTGTGTTTTGCCTTCATAAACTATGACATCTCCAACTGCATATTCATGAGCATCCATTTTTTTGATAATAAATAAATCTCCTTGAAAATACGTGGGATACATCGAATTGGGATCTGGGTTTTCAATGACAACCAAATTATATCCACTTTTGGATGAAAACCACCCAGTAATAAAAAGGAATAGTAAGAGTCCAATTATTCCCATTGTAAAATACTCGATGTGATTTCTTGCAACTTTCACATCTCTTGTTTTGATTTACATATTAAATGATTTTATTAATGTTTAATGGACAAATGGTGCATTAATTTTATATTAAGAACATTATTCACCTACTTCTAATCGATCAGCCAAATAAACTGGAAAACAACATTCTATTACCATTTCTTTAACTTCAGCAATGTCGTATGGAACTCGAATTAATTCATGTGATCTTGTTGCAAGATCAACAATCGCATATGCTGCACGAGGGTCTTTATCCCTAGGTTGTCCTACTGCACCAGGATTTACATATACTTTACCAAAATCTGAAAAATATTCTCCTTGTAAATGAGAGTGCCCCACCATAAGATAATCAGTGTCTATCTGCATTAATGCGTTATTTATGGACTGTTCAAATAGTTGATCTGTTACACCATAGATGTAACCAAAAATTGTTACTGGATCACCATGTACTAGCGTAACACTTGAATACGGAGTTTCTACAATTATTTTCATTGGTAATTTACTTACCCAATCCTTATTCTCTTCACTTACCTGTGTTTTGTTATGATCCAAAGCAATTTTTGCACCTTCTTGTAATGTTGAATAAAGTAGTATTTCAGGTTCAATTAAGGCAAAATCATGATTTCCCATTACACAAACATCGACAATTTCTCTAACTTTGTTCAATACTTCGTTTGGTTGTGTATAATAACCAACTAAATCACCTAAGCAGAATATTGCATCATACTCTCTTGTTTTTATATCGTTCAATATTGCATTAAATGCGGTCATATTACTATGAATATCAGACAATACAATTACTTTTCTAGCATCAATTTTTATTTTTTTCACATCGAAAAGTGATTTTGCTTCTTCTTTTGAACCTTCATCTTCTAGAATCTGATCATTAGTTACAACTTTTGTTTGTTCTTCACGATTTTTGATATCTATGTCGATTTGTTCAGGATTATTGTCTTCAGATGTACTAATTTTTGTTGTTTCTTCATCGGTATATATTTTTTTATTGGTATTATCCAATTTATTTTCTACATCCTGAGTTTTCGTTTATTTTTCCTCCCATCAAGCATCTTATTAGATATACAATTGTAATTAAATAATGATTTATCTATGTTGTTAATGTTTCATATGTATAATTCATTTATTAAGATAAATTTGGTTATATTAGATACCATACACTAACTCTCTTTAAAATTCCATTTCAGTCTCAATGTGAGTATCAACTATATCCTCATCAGGAAATATGTAATTTGAAAAAACCATTAAAATCACAAATAGAATTAATACCATACCAGAGATTAAATATTCTTCAGCTAAATTCCTACCACCACCGTATGAACCAAGTATTCTCCATAGTATTAGATTAATTATAATCGCAACAAATGTTACACCAAATATATAATTTACAAGTTGTTTGAATATTTGCCTTAATTGTTCAATATTAATATTTTTCTCATTAAGATTTAGATCAAAATTTGATTTCTGAAGTCTTTCACTTAATGTTTCATAATTAAATAAAGTTTCACTAGTTGCTGGTTGAACAGCTGGTTCAGGCCCAATTGGAGGTGTAGTCGGTTGTAAAGTAGTTAAAGCTTGAAGACTAAATATTATTACCCAAATGATCTCAATTACCCAAACAGTAGGCGTTAATTTATTTTGAAAGAGTTCTCCAGGTTGAAGTGTAACTTTTGATAATTGATGGTCTAAAACATTTGCTAAAATTATTAAAAGTAATACTGGAATTTTCACAGTATTCTTTGCAGATTGATTACTATATCGTGAATAAAATAGGTGAATTACAATAATACTGATGGTATAAATTTGAATTATTCCACCCATCATCATTAAAAATATCGATGTCCCTAGCAAATAGAGAACATAATCTCGATCAAAGGCACGTACAACTTCTTTTCCATCATTTGTGGCAAATCGATAGCCTAAGTCATAATAAAGTGATTCTTCTCTATATAATCCTTCAGATACAAATCCTTCATCGCTTTTACTCATTTACTACCAACCCTCCATTTTTTTCCAAAAAATGAGTATAATGCACGATCAAGTACACCTACAATATTATCGGTCGGTCCGTCAAAATAGCCGTAAATACCACCAAATCGCCGAATTGACATTTTCATATCGATACCTCTAAAAATATTATACTGTGATATTCCTTTACCAATTACATCACCTAGTATTTTCCCATAATCCTCGGATGATAAATCTGCTGCTGCATCCATTATTTCTGTTTCATATGAAAATGGATATCCCCAAACATCTATGAATATTACATTATTCCCACGTAGTTTAATATTTCTAATACACTCTAAAATTAGTTCATATGTATTTTCATCCCTGTATTCAAGATCACCAACGATAATAACTAAATGATTGGTAATTCCTTTTTTCTCAATATATTGTGAAAGTATATCATAGTTAGCATATACATCTTTTGGCAATAAGTTATATATATTTGCCCATATATGAAACTTAGTTCTTTGTGACATTGAAGGAGGAAAATCAGCTATTAACTTATTATCAAACAAAACCATTCCAACAGGATGATTTTCGTTTATAACTCCATCATAAATATCCATTGTAGTACCAAGCATATAATCAATTTTCAGACCTCTTGTTGTAGTACCTGCAGCTAAAGCTATAATTATTTCAAGTTTCTTTTCTTCTTCAAATTCTTTCGATATGAGCTTTGTTCTCTTCGCTGTTGTATTCCAATCTACAATTTTACTAGGATCACCTCTAACATAATCACGTAAATGATGAAAATCAGTTCCTTGGCCTTTCAATTTTGTGGAGAACATACCAATCATTTTAGTAAAAACTTCTTTTGTTTTAGCTTTTGAAATTTTACTACCCATTCGTTTTGGATATACTCGGAATGGTATTTCCTTAATTACATACAAAACCTCTTCAAATAGTAAAAATGGATCACCAGTACTAACTGTAATAGGACCAATTACATACGTCCCGCGAGCAGTAGGTAACAAAGGTACATTTATAATTTGTTCATCAGATGGTTCTAAACTAAATATATACCTTGATGGTTTATTTATTGTGTACAAACCAAATGGTAATTTAAAATCTAAAATAGCTAATGGGATTAGGGAATTGGAATTATTAATAACATGAATATTTAGAATTTCAATCTCACCTCTATAAAGAATTGAGTGTCTTAGTGAAACGAATAACTCGATATTAGGTTGTTCTAAATTACGTACCATCAATGGATATGCAATGAGGTACGATATTGCAATTGTACACAATAGAATTAAAGGTGGACTACGTAAAGCTACAGCCAAGGCAACTCCAGATATACTTCCTGCAACAAACAATTGACCACGATAGTTAAGTTTAACTTTCATTTGACATCAAATTGTAACTTCAACATCCTTGAGAAGATTATCAATTACTTCCTTTGGTGTTATCCTATCTAATTCTGCTTCATGAGATAATCCTATCCTGTGATTTAAGACATGAAATGCAATTGATTTAACATCATCTGGTTGAACATAATCCCTTCCTTTCATGGCAGAGATTGATTTGCCTAAGTTCATCAATGCTAAACTAGCTCTTGGAGATGCAGGAACTTCAATATTTGAGTTATCTCGAGTTGCATGGACAATATCAATAATATATTTAGTAACCTCCTCTGAGATTTCTACCTCTAATATTTTTTCTTGTATTTCTTTTATAATTTTAGTGTTACACAATGTATCAACATCCCTATCTCGATATTTATCTTTTAATCGTAATAATTCAAATTCTGTTTGTTTATCAGGTAAATCAATTATTAATCGTATTAAAAATCGATCAATTTGTGCTTCAGGTAGATTGTATACACCTTGATGTTCTAACGGATTTTGTGTGGCTATAACCAAAAATGGATCAGGTAATACTTTGGAATCACCTTCAACACTTATCTGTCTTTCTTGCATTGCTTCTAATAATGCTGCTTGAGTTTTGGGAGGTGCTCGATTTATCTCATCACATAATAAAAAATTTGTAAATACAGGGCCTTGTAAATACTCAAATTCCAATGTTTTTTGATTAAAAACATTTACACCGGTTATATCAGATGGCATTAAATCAGGTGTAAATTGAACCCTTCCAAATTCCATTCCCAAAATATCTGCTAATGTTTTTGATGCAAATGTTTTTGCAATCCCTGGATTTCCTTCTAAAAGAATATGACCATTCGAATATAAAGAAGCTAATATCAATGTTATATTTTCATCATACCCTACTAATCGTTTTCTAGATTCTAAAACAATTTTGCTAGTTAATTCTTTAATAGTATTAATATCCATTCAATTTCCTTACCAAAACTAAGCTATAATTAAAACAAATTAATTCATTGAAAAACCTATTCAATTAAAAATATACAATTTCTAATTAGATTGATTATATCCACCGATGGTAATTTTCATCAATATAATTTCGTAAATTAATATGTATTTCTAATAAATGTTCAAATGAGTGATTATTGTCTAATGCCCCATATTTATTTTCTAATTCTACTATTAATTCACTGCCTCTTCCTATTTTTTTCAATTTTGTTATTAAATCACTATTTGCAACATGTATAAATGCATTCCCTAATTTTTGATATAATATATATTGCTCAGATATTAATAATTCTGTTAAATTTGGATTACTTATATATCTACTATCCTCACCTTTTACCTGATGAACCACACCTATATTCTTATTTCTCGTTCTTTTTGAATTATTTCTTTTATTTCTATATGCATAAAACCCAATAATAATAGTACATGTTGAAACAAACCAAATTGTATTAAGAAGACCTACCCACGTACCTGTAATTAAATTAAATAATCCTGCAGCTGATGATAAAGATGCACCTTGATGACTTTCATCAAACACAACAGATGTTGTACCAACAAGTGATGTTGCGATGTAATAAAAATATAATGTCCAAAATGCATTAGGTAGTGTAAAAATACGATTACCAATTACTAACTCCTTATTCCAGTATTGATTTAGTGGTATGGAAGAATCTGAAATTACAGCTAAAAATCCATCGCCAACAAATTTAAGTAATCCAACTGGCGTTCCTGTGGCCATGTATAAATCTTTGGAATCTAGTATATTGTTATTGTCTGTATCAAGAAAAACACTAGGTGAAGTTAGCAATATAGGCATGGTGATCCCTTGTGCCATTCCTTCTAAATCGATAATTCCTGCTGCTTCTGAAGCAAGTAATACAATTGATAAATCTAATTCAGGAAATAAGAAACTAAAAATCAAATCATATATAAAAAATTGTGAGGGACGATTTATATAATGGTTCTCAGAGGTTTCTTTCAATACACCGGGTAGAAATTGAATACCCATTGCTTCTGCAATTGCCTTGGAAGGACCAAAATCTTCAAAAATTAATAAAAATCCTCCAGAAGCTACAAATTTTTTATATGCATTAATTTCAGCTTGTGTATAAATTCTTTCAGATCCTATTATAGTTACAAATTTGATATCTTTTTTTGTTTCTAATAAAAGAGGAGATATTAAAAAACGACTTATATCAAGATCTAGATATTCTTCCAAACTATTTTTTAACATAGAACTACCATTCCAGTCATTATTATAAATTGAATGTGGAGGTGTATATGGTATTGAAGAATAAGTTGTAAATGCGATTGATATAATTATCAAAACTAATAATGCCTGTAGCTTTTTTTGATTCATCTTTATTCCTCTATACCTGTTAATGATGGAGAGTCTTTGTGTTCTTGTACATCATCAATATTGGTACTAATAATTAGATTTTCTAGATGATTGATAAATTCAACTCCGTGTTGCCGTTCTAATTCCTTATGACCATATCTAATTTGATAGAATAACTCAACAATACCGCTTAAGTGAAAATTACTAATTTCTCCTGATTCAAAATGTTTCAAGGCATGTTCTAATGGAGTATCACCAATTTGACGTTTTAATCGCGTAAATAAGGCAAATGCATGATCTAGCTCTTGATATCCATCAATTATGACAGATGAATGACCCTCTTTTTCAAGTCTACTCTTACATCTGAGAGTAATCTCAATGATATGATCCTTGAACATTAATAGTCTTCTTTCTCTTTCTCTTTGATAGTTTTTATCAGTTTTTTCCTTCTTTGATTTGATGAACAATTGATTAGATGTCATTGATGGACCTTCTTGGATATCTCTTAATAAATTAGGTAAAAATTGATTTTTTACATAGATAATAAGCATAAATGTAGTTAAGATAATTATTGATTGTTGGGAAATTTTAAAATTTGATACATCAGGCAATTTAGTTTTTAGTTTATCAAAAATTTCTTTAAGATTAATACCGAAACTTGGTAAATTTCGTGCTTTATTTTCTCGATTTTCAGGTAAAAATCGATTAGTACCAGGATCAGTAGAACCATCACCAAACCCATTATCAGGATCAATATTTGAATCAGGAGGATTTACATCTATTTGACCGGGAGGTTGAATATTAGGAATATTAGGATCCCCTAGATTTGGATCTCCTAGATCTGGTAAGTTAAGTGTATCGTTTGGATTTATCCCAATTATTTCATCAATATCACCGATGTTACCAATATCAGTTAAATTCTGCAAACCAGCCCCAGGTATTGAACCATTATTTAACTCATTGAAGTCTCTTGTCCAATTAAAATTTGTATTGTTCATTGAGGGTATTCCTTGTAAACCTTGTGGACTATCTTGTAAATCGATTTCTTCTTCCGTGTTACTGAAATTTTCAGTTCTACTACTACCAATAGAGCTTATAATTAATGTAAGTATGAACGCAATAATAATTGTGATAATTATTCTTCGTCTACCTATTCTTTTTGTTCGTGTAAAATTAAATTCAGGCCAATTATGTGTAGTATCCAATTCAGTGTGTTTGTTATTCTTGCTTATTTTAATCACCTAATGCCTTTTGTAATATAAGACCAACTCTAAATCCGATAAAGCTAATTAAAATCAAAGGTAAGGAAAAAAGGGTAATAATGATTAGGATAATTATTAAAAGAGAAATTGTACTAATTAACCAACCATTAGCCAAGTTTAACCCAAATGCATCATTAAATAGTGTTGATTGATTTGTTATTAATGACACCCCGACAATATATAGAATCGAAGATAGAATTGTTATTAGCAAACCTGAGCTATACAAAGATCCACGACTCGCTGTTTTTCCATAGAGTAAACCTGAAAGTATCCCACCAATAAACCATCCAATAGTAAACCAAACTAAGGCATCTGTAATATTCAAAGCGATCATGGGTAGAATTTGTGTAAAAAGATTTAAAATTCCGAACAGAGTGTGATTTGATGAACTAAGAAAGAGGAATATATAGAACTCTGAAAATAACAAATTCATGAGTAATGGAACTCCAAAGCCGAATATCAACCCAACAGATAAGATGACACCACCCGCTTGTGTAGACTTTGTTTTGGAATTAGAAAACTTAAAGCTATCACTTTTGATTTTTTTACCAGATACAACAGTCAATTTACTTTTTAATTTAGCCGATTTATTGAAAAAATTGATTTTTAATTGCTTGGTCCTAGAGTTTAAATTTTCCTTCATTGTATAGATCGTCTCTCCTCATTACTTAGTACGTTAATTGGATTAAATGGCATTACAGGTTGATATTGTAATAATCCTCTAAAATAATTTACTAATGTAAAAATACAGATTATAGTCCCCAATACAAAAGATAATAATTTCTGAATAATTGTTTTTCTCTGATCCTGAAAAAATGCAAGAAATGTTACATGAATGAGTTTTATTACAGATGCAATTAAAATAATACTTGCAGGAGCAATAGCAATTTTACTAGCAATCATTACAAATGGAGAATATTCATCTCTTGTAGATAAAATCATCAAAATAATGATGCCAAAATCTAAGAGAAATAAATAAAGAATTCGTCCAATATCATCATATATGTAATATATATACCCATCACTAATTGTGTCATCTAAAATAAATAATATAATGTTTGTAAGTATAATAACCTGATAAATGAGAATAATGAAAATTATTGCAAATAAAAATTTCAAAAGAGAGCTTGTTCTTGCATACCCGATCGATCCAGTAGATGATAATGCAATCGTTGGTATATTAGATCTAGCTTCTCCACAATAATTGCATTTATTCCATAATGGGTTAATTGTTTGCGAGCATCGTTCACACGAAAGTAAAATAGTAAAATTACAAATACTACACATTCTTGATAAACTAACCCAATTACTACCACATGATGGACACATGGGGTGAGAGAATTTCTTGAATTGTGTCATTTTTAGTGATAAATCAATTTTGTCTCCTTCGAGACAAGCTGGACATTTTCCTTTTATTAATCCAATATTACAATTTGAACAGACACTAACACCTTTGGATAATGTCATGGTATATATTGTTAATAGAATTGGTGCCCATAAAATGAAAAAATTATGGATTGTGTTATGTAATCCCTGCGTTTGTAAATAAAAACTAGAACTAAGACCGGATAAAACACTGAGAATGGTTAAGATAATGAGTAAACTACCGACCCATGATAACAATTCATTTCTTTTTGGTTTTTTATATCCCCCTTGCATGATTAACTTGGGAATGAATTTTGCAATAAATATAGAAGTGAAATAAAATGTAAATGAAATTGAGAAGATAGCAGGAGTTGATTCTAAGAGAATAGTATCTAAATATGTTAGATATGTTAATTGTGCAGATGGATTAAAATTTTCAGCAGCCCAAATTATCCAAATTCCTAAATTTGAAAATGCATAAGAGTATGACATTAATAGGGATATTTGTGAAGGTGATGAAATAAAATGATATCGTTTACCATTTATATGATTTTCAGCTTTTATTCTATAAAAACTTGCCACAGTAAAGAATGCAAATAGCATTGTAGCTATGTTTAGATAAATAATTGAAATTAAGGGAAAAAATGTCCCAAAAATAGAATCATTAGGAGTATTGGGTTTGATACCTGTAATAACACGATAAAATAATGCTATAGGAATGAGAAATGTTGAAAAAACAATACCTGATGCGATAAATGTGATTCTATGTTTTTTTATAATGGAGTAGTGAATATATGCATTCTGCCTTTCTTTTTTTATATTAACATCCCAAATAAATTCCTGAACTATAATTGGTAACAAAGGAAAAAACAAGATACTAATAAATCTGGAGTCACCAATTGGATTATAGTCGTTATAAATGTAAATTATTATTGAGTAAATCAAAATGATAATTAGGGGGGGTTTACTTAGAATTCTCTTGAGATTACTATCGACAGAAATCTCTTGATATCTTTTCTCGATATAAACCACAATAACATCTGTACAAATTTCCTTATAAACCCTAATGAATAAGAAAGAAAAAGGTGAAAGATTTTTTAAATTATACACAAACTGAAATCATCCAATCAAAATATGACTCATTCACTAGCGCCTTTGTTACTATTATTTCAGGTATTTCATAAGTATGTATGGTAGAAATCATTTTTGTTACCTTGTCAATATTTTTTGGTAAAAGTTTTATTTGTAATCGATATTCCTGATCTGTTTGTATTTTATCTGACCAAATAAACTTACTCTCAATTTTATCGATTTGAATACAAGCACATAGTTTTTGCTCCAAAAGTGTTGATGACATTAATTCTGTTCCTTCAAGAGTATTTATTGTTGTATTAATTATTCCAATTTCATATTTCATTTGTTTCTTAATTATTTTTACATTTTAAATCTAAAGTACCTTATTGTATTGGAATGGCGATTTAACACTTTTCAATAAATTTTACTATTAAGAAATATTGAATTTATTGCATTTTTATTGTTATCCAGCTAAAACTAAAAATAAATGAGAATAATTTATTTCTTAATGACTCGTGAGATTAACACCATTCTAGTTTTAGGAGTTGGAGGAGCTATGGGTAATGGTATTGCCCATGTTGCTGCATCAGTAGGATATAACGTACACGGATTTGACCTTGCTCAAAATTTTGTTGATAAAGGAATATCCAGCATAAAATCAAATTTAGAAAGAGGATTGAAAAGAGGAAGTATAACTGAAGATGAGATATCTGAAATAATGGGTAGAATAAAAGGATTTACCGACTTGAAAGAAGCAACTGAAAACGTGGATTTTGTTATTGAGGCAGTATTTGAAAATATTGAGATTAAAATTGATTTGTATCAAAAATTAAATGATATGTTACCAAATGATGTAATCATCGCCAGTAATACTTCTACCATATCAATCTCCTTACTTGGAGGTGGATCAAATAGAGGTGATAGATTTATTGGTATGCATTTTTTCAATCCACCTCCGGTAATGAAACTAGTGGAAATTATAACAGGGCTACAAACATCACAAGAAGTATTAGAAATTACATTAGGAGTTGCCCATAAAATGGGTAAAGAAACAATAGTTGCAAAAGATTCACCTGGCTTTATTGTAAATCGTGTCCTAGTGCCAATGTTAAATGAAGCTGTATTTTTACTTCAAGAAGGAATTGGGTCTGCAGAAGATATTGATAAGGGTGTTCAGTTAGGTCTCAATCATCCTATGGGTCCACTTAGGTTATTAGATTTAGTTGGACTAGATACTGCATTAAATGTATCTGATTCTTTCTATACACAATTTCAAGATTCAAAATACAGAGTACCTCAACTCCTAAGACAAATGGTTGCCGCAAAAATGTTAGGGAGAAAATCAGGTCAAGGATTCTATAAATATTAGATAATATTTATTTTTCAATATTATCTGTTATAATTTTCAACCAATCAGCTAATTGATTTTGGGGATAAATTCTTTGAAATGCATAAAATTTTCGATAATACTGATTTTGACTAATAATATATTCACAAACTTCCTTATAATAGTCGGAGAATAAGGAATTTTTCAAATAATCACTGATAGGAGTTGAATGAAATATAAAAAAAGACCGAATAACAGGTTCATTACAGTATGAAAATATTTCTTTTACTACGTCTAATAATTTCAATGTAATTTCAGACACACTTCTACCTTGATTTAATGTAACATCTTCATCATTATAAAATGATAAATTTAGGAGAAATAATAAAGCGTCGGCAACTGCAATTTGTACCTTTAAATTACAAGTAGCGTAGGCCTTTTCTAATAAGTATATTATTGGTAATGAAATTCTTCGTTGCTCGTAAACAAACTGAATCAATTCATCTGCAGATTGATTTAGAGTATATTTATCACCAGATGAAAATGATTTTGTCAAGAGATTATATCTCTCATTTGATCGAGCCAACAACAATTGAATATTGATTTCCTAGATTTAAAATATATGCTTAATTAGATAATTTATTTTTAACAAAACTGTTTTATTTAAAAAAATTGTAAATCTAAATTAATAGTTAAATTATTTAGAATCAATTAGAAAGGAATATAGTTCAAGTAATTACAAAAGGATTGGAATGAGTGAAAATGTTGTTAATTCGAGTTATAATTCAAATATTGATGATAAATATTTCTTAGTCACATCTATAATTGTATTATTAATTCCAACAATTGCAAAAATCCAAAGTTCATATGGTAGTATGGTTGAAATGCTATATTATTTCCCATGGATGTTATTAATTCGTTTTACACCGAATTCAGATTTTAATTCAGATCAATATACAATTATTAGTTTTCCTTGGTCATTTATTATATTTATTCCGTTTTTCTATGTAATATATCTATCTTATCAGCTAAGGAATCCTGGTGAAGATAAAATGGAGAAGGCGATCTATGTAATTCTTGCATCTCTTATTCAAATTATTGTCATATATGTGACATTTTTATCTCAATATATTTCTGTACAAGAAGAAAGATCGGTTTACTATATTCCTGAACTTTTAATTATATTTATTTATTTATATCGTGTTTATGTTTGGTTTATAGAAGAAACTAAACCAAATAAAAATTTGTAATATTAAGACGAAAGTTCGGCACCGGCTAAATCAGTACTGATTAATGCAATTTGATCTGTAATTCCATTTACCTGATTTGTAAAATCACTAATATAATTATTCAAAATTAATTGAGAGGTAACTTCAGTAGTTGCATTGGTTGCCAAATTTGACAGATTACCAATATGTATATCAATTATGTCTAGACGACCTCCAGTTTGAGTAATATTTGTTAGTGCATTAATAGTGGTAGATAGTACACTCTCCATACCAATAGTTAATGAGAAATTACCATTTGCTTGAACAAGATAATATCTTACGCTAACTAATGAGACTTCAATACTAGTTGTATTGCTTTCTATATTTGCCCGATTTGTTTCTATATCAGCTGGAAAAGTTGAAAAACTACCACTTCCCAATTGATCAATATTCTCTTGGATATGATTAACATTAGTATTTATATCTTGTAAATGAATTACACTATTCAGAATAGATTGATACCCTTGTGCCATATGCCAGAAGTTGGTTCCGTCTTTTTGAAGATCAAATTCGTTGAACATAGATACAAAACTTTCAGCAGCTCCTTGCATAAATCCATAACTTCCAGTTTCAGCTTGTGCATTCATATTATTGATTAAAGCAGTGATTGATGTACCTAAATCGACCATTGAACTTGCATTTGCAATGGTTTCATCCAAAGATGTAATATTACCATTCAGGTTCGACCTAGGAATAACAGTAATATTATCATACTCTTGAAATATTGACAGAGAAGTATTCATGCTTGATAATGAAGGTGTTGCTAATAATCCATAAGACGCGAAACTAGCAGATATATTAGAAGCATCTCTAATAAAATCAAACGTTCCAGCAAAATCGGCTTTTACTGGAGATAAATCACCAACAGTTATCACATAGTCATAAAACTCTTTCACAGGTCCATCAATTGTATTATCTAAACTTCCTTCGACATATGACATATTATCTCTTACAAAATTAAAATAAGAACCAGTCCCAGAATAATTAGATTCTGTTCCAACTAATTCAGATACTTCGTTTAATGAAAATGCACCTAGTAATAAATGAATAAATGGAGCTCTTAATGGGCCGTTACCATCAGGATCCGATATTAGTATATTTAAAACACCTAAAACTTTGTCAAATAAACCAGCACCTTCTTTTATCATATCAATTTCATCTCCATTTGACAATCCTGTAGATCCCATATTATTTTTAAATTCTGCAGAATCAATTGAATTGACATCTGCAAGTGCTAGCTGTATGAAATCTATTGATTGACTAAAGTTACTAAATCCAAGCTCCATTTCTGCAAGACCTTCATTAAATAGTGCCACATCAGTTGAGCTTAATGAATTCATAGTCAATGCAGTATTGTTTGAACTATCCGACGTCAATACACCCATAGATGTAGCAATACCATTTTGGATTGAACTTACACCAGACATTGCAGGTACGATTCCTTGTGCTAAATTTACAGAAGCAGAAATTAATGTCAATCCACTAGTTATTAGATACGTAAACTCGGGTATAGAAAGACCTAATAACGTAGTGACTTGTAAATCTTTTAAACCTTGAATCATTTGATCAGCTACTAGAAACCACTCTGAAGCTTGAATAAAATATTCATTAGCTAATGTCATATTACCAGCAGGATTTGTAGATTCTTGAAAACCAGCACTTAAACTTGCAGTTCCTGCACCCATTGCGAGAACAAATTGTGTACCACCAGATATAACTACCAATAAGTATGGTAATATAAAGAAGCTGAAAATAAAGAAAAATGTCGATAATCCTAATCTTAATAGTTTAATTACTATATTTGATTTTTTGGTGAATAATTTAATCAATCCTGAAATGGATATTGAACACAACATACCAACAATCAATGCAAAGAAGATGTCTATCGCAAAAATAGCATATCTTAGATACTGGGCATAAGATAGCACTTGTGGGTCTAAAGCGATATTAACAGCCTCTGCAATTCCAAGTATATAATTTGACACAGGGAATAAATGAAGAAAAGGAGTCATTAAACCTGAAAACCTTTCTGGCAGGAACAAAGGCAAAGCAAAACTTGCAGCTAATATAATCAATGTATTGAAAATCATCTTAAATGTGCTACGGGTTATAAAAGCAACAACAATTAAAATTATTAAACCCAAGTTATAAACTATTAAACGGTGTACTAAATTTGTTTGAGGAGTCAATATGAAACCCAATATTAATTCCAATACAATCGTTAATGATAAACCAACCAACAACCCTTTTTTAGCAGATCCAGTCGATTTTTTCTTTAAATCACTGATTGATCCATAATTTGAATCATGTATATCAGTATCTAACTCATCATCATAATCAGACATTATTGTCTATTGAAAGGATATAATTATTAAATAAATCGGAATAACTATGAATAGACTAAATATTTATAAACTATTTGTGGTGAAAGACTAAATTTTAAATATAGTTACCTTTTCCCAATGTTCTCTTCGTTTACTTGCCTCTTTGATTGTATCGTACTCAATCTTGAGATTGTTTTCTAAAGTAGCAATTAATTGAATATTAAACAATCTTTTTGCATTTGACACTATCCACCGATCTGCATCCTTATAGTTCATAGCTATTTTTAGAGCTAATTCTAATGAATTTTCACCAATTGCGTCTAATTTATTCATCGTGTACAATTCATCAGTTAGAGTGATTTTATTGCTTCCAATCAACATTAGTGATCTGGAATACCCAAAGATGTTGGGGAGAATTACAGAGGTTGAACTATCAGGAGTAAGCGCTATAGAACTAAAACTTACTGAAATTTTAACATTTGGTTTAGCAACTTTATGGTCACATATAAATGCCAAACCAATTCCACCTCCTGCAATAGACCCATTTATTAAACTGATGAATGGTAATGGATGAGTTACTATCATCATAATAATTTCATTGATTAATGGTACTATTTCTTCAATATATCTAGTATATTCTTTGTTTTCTATGTATTTTTTCATTGTAAATATATCACCACCTACACTGAATATTCTTTCATTTCCCGTCAAAATTACTGAATTTATACTTTCATCATCCTTCAATGAAATAATTATTTGCTTTAAATGATTTAATAATTCAACACTAAATTGATTACCGGAAGGCTCATTTAATTCAATTATTACTGTCTTGTATTCTAAAATTTTTTTTACAATAATCTTGTTCACTGTATGAGATTACCAATAAAATTCATTAATAATTTTAGTTATGAAATTATGTAGGAAGAAAATTTTAAATAAAAAACTTTCATAACAAGGTTTTTACTTCTTCTACTCCCTGTTTCACATGTGAAATTGATTCAGTATATGCTTTTCTTTCATCATCATTTAATTCAATTTCAATTATCTTTTCAACACCATTTTTTCCAAGTATAACTGGTACACCTGCGTAAACATCACTAAAACCATAATGATTATCTAAATATGCAACTACGGGTAAAACTCTTTTTTGATCTCTCACAATTGCCTCTACCATTTCGGCAACTGCTAATCCAGGAGCATAGTATGCAGAACCAGTCTTCAATAAATTAACGATTTCTCCTCCTCCTTTTCTTGTCCTATTGACAATTGCATCAATTTTTTCCTGTGATAGAAATTCAGATAATGGAATCCCTCCGATTGTTGTATACCTTGGTAATGGCACCATACTGTCACCATGACCTCCAAGAACCATTGCTCGAATATCTTTAGTGGAAACATTAGCCTCCATTGCAATAAATGATCGATATCTTGCGGTATCGAGAATTCCTGCCATTCCAAACACTTTATTTTTAGAAAATCCACTTAAATGCATTGCAGAATATGTTAATACATCAACAGGATTTGCAACATATATTATCATGGCATTTGGTGCGTGTTCCTTAATATTCCCAACCACAGACTTACAGATGCTAACATTAACCTTGAGTAAATCCATACGATCCATACCTGGTTTTCTTGGTACACCTGCAGCTACAACAACAATATCGGAATCTTTCATTTGTGAAAAATCATTGCTTCCCCAAATCTTGGTATCAGAACTACTTATGGGAGTACTTTCAAACATGTCAAGAGCTTTACCCTGTGGCATATCTTCCACAATATCAAGCAATAACACTTCATTAACAATTTCTCGTTGTGCAAGACCAAATGCTACAATCTCCCCAACATGTCCTGCACCAATTACTGTTACTTTTGTCACTTTTAATCAATCCTCTAATAAGAACAAATCAATAAAATCAAATAATAATTTAATCATAACTATAATTTCCAATAAAATTCAGG